>JBAIYC010000247.1:0-26837 GCA_037916085.1 Nitrospirota bacterium
ACGACCTTGACATAGTTGCCCGTGGCGTTCTCCGCGGGGAAGAGAGAGAAGCTGACGCCGGTCCCGGCCATGATGCTGTCCACGGTGCCCTTGAAGGTGTGGCCCGGATAGGTATCCACCTTGATCTTCACGGACTGGCCCGGGCGGATGCGTTCCAGTTCTGTCTCCTTGTAGTTCGCCACCACCCAGAGGTCGCCCAGGGCGACCACGGCCATGAGCGGCTGGCCCGCCTGCACCTGGTTGCCGACCTGTGCCGTCTTCTTGGTGATGTAGCCGTCGACAGGCGCGTACAGCTTCGTGTAGTCGTAGTTCAGTTCAGCCATGTCCGCCGCCGCCGCCTTCTGACGGACCGTGGAAACCTGGGTGATCCGCTGGGACTCCGCCTGCCTGAGCTGCTCCTCGGCGGCCTTGACCTGCGCTACGGCGACATCGTAGGCGGTCTGTGCCCTGTCGAGGCGGTCCTTGGGAACGACCTCTTCCCGGTAGAGGCTTTCCATGCGGGCCTTGTCGAGCTCTGCGAGCTTCAGGTTGGCCCGCTGGACGTCGACGGCTGCTTTCGCCGCGGCGATCCGCGTATCGATCTCCGCGATCTTTGCCTGCTCTACGCCCAGGGCGGACGTTGCTTCCTTCAATCTCACTGCGTAGTCCGCGGGGTCGATCACCAGGAGGAGGTCGCCCTTCTTCACGGCCTGATTGTCATCCACCCGGACCTCCCGGATGGTCCCGTTGATCTTGGCGGCGATGGTGTGGATGTTCCCTTCGATGAATGCATCATCGGTGGAGATGTGCGTTCTCGCATAGGACAGGTAGAAATAGCCGGCCACAAGTCCGACCGCCACGACCGCCCCGACGATCAGGAACGCCTTTTTCTTCTTCTCCCCGCTGCTCACTGCTTGCTGTTCTGCCATGATGGCTGCTCCTTGCGGCCAGTTCTTCCTTCCGTTATTTCGTTTGGCTGTATGCTGCGGCCAGGTCCCTGCCGGTGGCGTAGAGCAGCGCGGCCTCGGCACGCCTCAGGCCGAAGTTTGCCTTCCAGGAATTCGTCTCCGCCGTGGTCATCAGCGTGACCGCATCGAGAACATCGGTGGTCGTGCCGACGCCTTCCTTGAACCGGAGGTGCTGAAGGCGCAGATTCTCCTGGGCCTGGCCGACGGCGGCAAGGGCGACCTGGATCTTCTTCTGGGAGCTCTGCACGTCGAGCCAGGCAGCCTGCGCCTCCATGCGGACTGCATCGAGGAGCTTCTCCCGCGCGATGCGCAGCGACAGGACCTCGCTCTTTGCGGCGCCGACCTTGGCGCTCGTCGATCCGCCGGCGAAGAGGCTCATGTTCACGCCGGCGATGATCGTCCAGTTGTCCTGGTTCACCATGTACTGGTTCTCGTTGTACTCATAGCCGCCCGAAACATAGACCTGGGGAAGATACTCGCCCCGGATGGATTGGACATTCTCCTCTTTTGCGCGGATCCTCGCATCGAGGTCCCGGAGGTCGGCGTTCTGCGCTTCCGCGGCCGTCCAGGCGTCCTGGAGCGTCATGCCCCCGATGGGCGTCCCGACGATCTCCTCCGGGCGGACCTCTTCGCCGAGGGGGCGCATGAGGATGCTGTTGACCCGCGATGCGCGCAGGGTCTGGTTGTTGTCGGCCGTGAGGAGCCGCTGCTGGGAATCGGCGAGGGTGACCTGCGCCTGGAGCACCTCGTTGCGGGTGACAACGCCTGCCTTGTAGCGTGCCATGGCGTCCTTCGCGTGGGCATCGTACTGCGTCACCTCTTCCTGGGCGACCTTGAGCAGCTCCTGGGCCTCGAGCAGGTCGAAGTAGGCATTGATGAAATCGAGGGCCGCGCGGTTCCGGGCCCGGAAGGTCTCGATCTCGCTGGCCGTCAGGTTCTGCCGCGCGGCACTGATCGAGGAGCTTGTCTTGCCGAAATCATAAACGAGCTGGGTGGCCCTGATCCCGTAGGTCTTGAACTGGTCCTGCGAGGTGGGCACCTGGAAGGAGCCGAAGATGGCCGTCGGTGTGTAGCGCAGCCATGTCTCGCGGCCGTAGAGGTCCACCCAGGGCAGCCATGGCGAGCGGGCAAGGTCGACGGTGCTTCTGGCAACGGACTCGTCGGACCGGGCGATGGTGACGTCGCGTCCCCGCTCAGTGACGATCGCAAGACCTTCCTGGAGCGTCAGCGCGGCTGCCGGGAACGGGGCAGAGAAGAGCAACAGGATGAGGATAACTGGCTGGACTTTTGCTGGTAGCCGCATGACTCCTCGGAGAACGATCGGGATACAGCAAAGGATACTACAAATGTCCCTGAAAGTGAAGCGTTTAGAATCGGCTGCAAAATGGAGCCGGGCCCGCGGAGGATCGATCCCGCGGGCGCGGCGTTAAGGACCGTGGAGTCTTACGTGCTCAGTCGGTCCTGATGCTGATCTTCCTTTTTTCCCCGGTCGCCGGCGCCTTCTTCGGCAGTATTACGGTCAGAACGCCCTGCCGGATGCGGGCCTCCGCCTTCTCCTGATCAACCTCCCGCGGCAGGGGGACGGTCCTCGTGAAGGTTCCGAAGGCGCGCTCCGAGCGAAGATAGCCGGTTGTCTGTTCCGGCCTCTTGTCGCCCTTGATGGTCACGACGTCCTTTGTTACCGTGATGTCGACGTACTTTTCGTCCAAGCCGGGAACTTCGACAGTGATCAGGAACTCTGTTTCCGATTCGGCAATGTTCATCCTCGGACTGAACCCCGCCGCGCGCCCGACGAATGGGTCGGCACCTAGATCACCGAAAAACCTCTCGAGAAGCCGGTTCATCTCCTCCTGCATCGAGGCTAGAGGATGATCGAACCGCTGTTCCCGGTCGACGGCGCGCTCCTTGCTGCTGAACGGCATGAGCTGTTTCAGGTCCATATCGTTCCCTCCCTTCGGGTCGCCGGCCGTAGCGGACAGACTCGGCGGCGATCATCCGCCTTTTTCCGCCTGCTAGGCAGCGCTGACCGCGATCTTCCTGGTCTTGGCAGCGGCGGCCTTCGGAAGGACGAGCCGCAGGACGCCATTCCTGACCGATGCCTCGATGCGGTCGCGGTCGATCTCCTCGCTGATCGTGAAGGCGCGCTGATAATCGCCGATACCGTACTCCGAGAGCGCGAGCCGGTACCCCTGCGGGACCTCCGGTTCGACGCGACCGTTGATCGTGAGGACGTTCTTTTCGAGCGTGATATCGACCGACCGTTCATCGACGCCGGGCATGTCGGCGGTCACGACGATCTCCTCCTTCTTTTCGAGGATGTCGACGGCCGGCGCGTAGACCTTCCGGGGCCGTGTGCGCTCCACTCCCTCCTGGCCCGCTGCTTCCTTCTTCATGACTTCCTGTGTCGTTGTGCTCATGACTGCTCCCTCCTAGACAGATTTGACGGGGATCTTCTTCGGCTTGTCCGCTTCAGCGCGCGGAAGGGTGATCTGGAGCACGCCCTTGCTGAACCGCGCCTCGACCTTGTTCGATTCGATCAGGAATGGCAGTTCGACCGACCTGGTGAAACGCCCCTGCCATCGTTCCCGCCGATGATGGGATTCTCCCTCCCCGGCCTCGCCGGCGCTGCGCGATCCGCTCAGTGTCAGTGTCTTTCCGACTACCGAGATGTCGACCGCCGACGGTTCGATGCCCGGGATCTCCGCGGTCAGAACGGCGTCGTTCCCGTTGGTCCAGATGTTTACCAGGGGGAACTCCCCGCCGGAGAGCGACGAAGCCAGATCTGAGAACCTGCGGTTCATTCTCTCCAGTTCCTGCCATGGGTCCCAGGCATTTCCTGCTCTTCTGAAATCCGACCAAAGCATACAATGTCCCTCCTTGCTCAAGGATATTGGCGATTGTCCGCGCATTAGCACTCTTTGTTGTTGAGTGCCAAGATGGAATATAAAATATGAGTGCCTTGTTGTCAAGTAGAAAATTATGCCTTATAAATCATTATGTTAAATTGCTTGGCTGTCACCTAAAATGTACAGTCTATTTTTTGTTGATTTCTACGTCTCGTAGCCAAAGGTCAGAGAGAGAGGGCCTGCCGTATCCAGAGATCCAGTTCGCTTCGTTCTTTAGGAGTGCCTTCCAGCCGGCCAAGCTTTTGTCCGCCGCGAAAGGCGAGGAGGGTGGGCGTTATATGGACCTCGTAAAGCGCCGCGGCGGAGGGGTCGGCATCGACGTCGATCTTGAGCACCTTGAGCCTTCCACCGCGAATAAAAGCGAGGTCATCGACAACGGGATTGATGTCCTTGCAGTCTGCTGAAGCCCTGGAACAGAACATCACGAGCAGGGCCTCGGGCCAGGACGCCATCTCCTGTTCGAAGGTGGAGGACGTGACTGTGACCGGCTTCAGCGGAAAGTCGAGCAAGGCCTTGCAGTTGCCGCAGATCGGATTCTGGCCGAGACGTTTCACAGGCACACGGTTCATCGCGCGACAGGCGCTGCACCGGAGATTGACACTATCGGCATGGGGAGAGGCCATGTACTGGTTCGCTCTATAGTCTTGCGACACGGGATGACCCGGCTTCTGCCGGAGTTCTTCGCGTCGTTCTTGGTCGTCTGCTGTGGCCGCCTTACAGGGTACCCAGCCGCAGTATCGCCGCCTTCAGCATCTCGACCGATGGAACGTTCGCGAGTCTCCCGGACTCATCGCGGTAGGCCCTTCACGTGATTGCCGGCGAACCACTCGATTCCACCATATCGGCGCCGTTGATACGTATGGTCGGCGACCCCGGGATTCCCAGTGCCAGGGAGTCTTCGTAGTAGATCGTATGGAACCTGACGCTCGCCGTGAGTCCCAGCTCTCTCAGGGCGGAGCTGGTCCGTTCGCTCAGCGCATGATAGGAGCCGCAATATTCGGAAAGGTAACAGTCGATCTGCATGTGTCCGCCGTCGCGAACAGGTGCGCGGGGTCAGAAGCTCTGATAGTTAATAAGGTTGTCCACCCAGGAGACGAGCGCTCCCCGGTCCTTCGGGGCCCCGTCCATGCGAAGGACTTGCATCCCGGCCTTATAGACGATATAGGTCGGCGTTTTTTCTATCTTGAACCGCTCCGAGAGGGACGATTCCGCATCGATATCAACCTTCAGGATCTTGAGCCGGCCGGCACGCTCGGCCGCAAGTTCGGCAAGAACGGGATCGTAGATCCTGCAGTACACGCAGGCAGAAGCCGTGAAGACAAGGAGAAGAGTCTCCGGCCAGTAGGCGATCTCCCGGTCGATCTTCTCGCGGGTCGTGAGGGAGGCCGCCCGAGGGACATCGAGCACGGACTTGCAGTTCCCGCAGAGGAGGCCGGCGGTGACTTTGTCCTGGGGCACTCGGTTCAGGATGAGACAGTTCATGCAGCGGACAATGACGCGGGAGTCGGGCATGGCGGAGGTTCCGGCCCTGCTTTCTTCATTCCTATTTCTTCGCGGCGGACGGCAGCACGTCGTCGACCCAGGACAGGGCGGCAGAAACCGTGGGGAAGCCGATGGTGCTCGTCAGAAGAATGATCGCGTGGCGGAGCTCGTCGGGCTTTGCACCTGCCGCGAGGGCGCGTCGGGCATGGGAGTGGACTGATCCTTCGGAACGGACTGCAGCGGCAGCGGCGAGCTGGATCAGCTCCGCGTTCTTCCTGTTCAGGGGGCCTGCGGACTTGGTCGCCCGGCCCAGGCCGTCAAGAGCGGTAATGACCTTCTTGTATCGCTTCATGATCGTCGTGTACTGCTCCGGGTATCGCTGCATGGGGATGGCCTCCTGTTTCGCAGAGTAGAAGACGATACAACTATAAGCAAAGAGCCGCGTTTAGTCAAGAAGCGATTCGGCTCCTTCCCGGGGCGGCTGCGCATCCCTCGCGACGATCGCGGCGGAGAATTCCGTTGACTTGAGGCTCACGCGTGCTGTATGCTGTATTTCACATGCTGGGGGAGCCGGAAGGCTGAGAGTCCTCGCAGAGAGGGCGACCCTTGGAACCTGATCCGGGTAGTTCCGGCGTAGGGAAGGCGAGATAGAGGAACACGCGCAACCTTTCGTGCCGCATCCCGTCGGGATGCGGTTTTTTGTTCTGCAAAGACTATGACAATCACAGTGAACGGCCAGAAGAAGGATGTCCCCGAGGGGATCACTGTCCTCGGTCTTCTCGAGCGTCTCGACATCAAGCGGGAACGGGTGGCTGTGGAGGTCAACGAGGAGATCGTCCTGAAGGCGACCTACGGCTCGACGTCGGTGAACGAGGGCGACCGGATCGAGGTCGTCCAGTTCATGGGAGGCGGGTAACGTCCGGCGTGGCACAGAAGGAGGGGGCGGATGGAGAAGAAGCAGTTCATGAAGCATTGGGCGAACCTGCGTGCGAACCAGAAGCTCGATCCAAGGCCGGTACGGTACCGCCATGAAGGCAGCACCTATGCCGAGGACGGGATGAGGATCACCGGCAGCAAGGCTTTTGTGGACAGCGTCTTGTCAAGGCTGAAGGACCTCCTGAGGTTCGAATCCGATGAAACGCGGCTGCAGGTGGTCTACAAGAGAAGCACGGACCGCGACAGCGGCAAGACGATCTCCTCGTACAACTGCTATGTCCAAGTCCACGCCCGGGGCGGCATTCAGGCCGGAAAGAAAGCGAAGAAAAAAATGCGATAGAGACGCTGACCGCGAGGCGCGAGGGACGCAGGGGAGATCAAAGGGCGCCGTCCCTGTCTCACTCTGCATCGAGATATCCTTGCTGGCATATATTTGGAGGTAAAAAGAGGAAATGATTGATGATAGTCTGGTGATATCCGGCATCGAGTTCAAGTCCCGGCTGTGGGTGGGGACGGGTAAGTACAAGGACTTTGACGAAACGCGGCGCGCCATCGAAGCCTCGGGAACCGACGTGGTCACGGTATCAGTCCGCAGGGTGAACATCATCGACAAGTCCAAGGAGAACCTGCTGGACTTCATCGATCCGAAGAAGTACAAAATCCTGCCGAACACGGCCGGGTGCTATACGGCAAAGGACGCGATCCGGACGGCCATGCTGGCTGCAGAGGCGGGGATCACGAAGCTGGTGAAGCTTGAAGTGATCGGCGACGAGAAGACGCTCTTCCCGGACAACGAGGCGACGCTGGAGGCGGCAAGGACTCTCCTCAAGGAGGGGCTCATCGTCCTTCCCTATATGAGCGATGACCCGATCATGGCGAAGAAACTCGTGGATATCGGCTGTCCGGCGGTCATGCCGCTTGCCGCGCCGATCGGGTCCGGCCTGGGAATCCGGAACCCTTACAACATACGGATCATCATGGAGAGCGTCAAGGTGCCCGTGATCGTCGACGCGGGGGTGGGCACGGCGTCGGATGTGGCCATTGCCATGGAGCTGGGGTGCGACGCTGTTCTCCTCAACACTGCCATCTCGGGGGCCAAAGATCCCATCGCGATGGCCGAGGCGATGAAGTACGGCGTTCTTGCCGGGAGGATGGCCTACCGGGCCGGCAGAATGCCGAAGAAGCTGTATGCCACCGCCAGCAGCCCGATCGAAGGGCTGATCGGGCAATAGGTCCCGGGACGAGTACACATACAGTTCTTGGCTGCTCTTCGAGCCATTTGCCTGCATGCGAGCAGATCGCTGGTGTTATCCCCATCTGAGGTAATTGCATGGCCGTTGATTTCAGGCTTTACCTGATAACCGACCGACATGTTGCCCGTAAACCGCTTCCCGAAGCCGTGAGAGAGGCTATCGCGGGAGGTGTCCGGGCCGTCCAGCTTCGCGAGAAAGACCTCCCTGTGCGCGAACAGCTGTCTCTTGCAATGGAACTACGCAAGATTACAAGAGAATATGGAGCAAAACTATTCATTAATGACCGAGTTGATGTGGCTATGGGAGTGGATGCCGATGGTATACATGTGGGTTATAGTGGAATAAATGTGGCATCAATCAGAAATGTAGTGGGAAATAAAATGCTGATAGGCTGTTCAACCCACAATAGAGTGGAAGCCATTGGAGCTCAATCAGATGGTGCTGATTTTATTACGTACGGACCTATTTACGAAACGCCATCAAAGATGAAATATGGACCTCCTGTGGGAATTGACGGCCTTAAATCGTTGAGTTGCGACATAAGAATACCTATTTTTGCAATTGGCGGCATAAAAGGTGGGAATATGCGCTATGCATTTGGCTACGGAGCGTCCGGTGTTGCCATGATATCAGCGATACTAGGCTCCGATGATATCGAATCTTCATCGCGAAAGCTTACTCAGGCTGTGAAAGTGCTTGAAAGGATCATCTGCGAATCCTGCTGTCCCCGCTGAGCCGGAACGGAGCAGCCAAAGAGGTGCGTCATGACTCAGATCGAAGAAGCGCGAAAAGGAAATATCACTCCCGAGATGGAGGCGGTTGCACGGGCGGAGGGCGTCACTGTCGGGCAGATATTGGCCTGTATAGCCGAGGGCACCATCGTCATCACCCAAAATAACCTGCACAGGACGATCACGCCTCTCGGCGTTGGAAGGGGACTTCGGACCAAGATCAACGCCAACATCGGCACGTCCAAGGAACGGATGTCCATCCCGGGCGAGATCGAGAAACTGAAGGCGGCGGTGGCCGCAGGCGCCGACGCGGTCATGGACCTGTCCACGGGCGGACCGATCGTCGAGATCAGGAAGGAGATCCTGCGCCAGTCCACGGTAGCCGTCGGGACCGTGCCGATCTACCAGGCAGCGGTGGAGACGGTGGAGACCGGCCGCTCCATCGTCCAGATGGACCCAGAGGTCCTGTTCCGGGTCATCGAAGCACAGTGCGCCGAAGGAGTGGATTTCATCACCGTGCACTGTGGTGTCACGCGGGAGAGCGTGGAACGGCTCAAGAAACAGGGACGCATCATGGATGTGGTGAGCCGCGGAGGCGCTTTTCACCTCGAATGGATCATCGTGAACGACGCCGAGAACCCGCTCTACGCGCAGTATGACCGGCTGGTGGAGATCGCGAAGAAATATGACGTCACGCTGTCGCTGGGCGACGGCATGCGGCCCGGATGCCTTGCCGACGCGACGGACCGAGCCCAGATCGAGGAGCTCATCACGCTGGGCGAGCTGCGGGACATCGCCGTCCAGGCCGGCGTCCAGGTGATGATCGAGGGGCCCGGACACGTTCCGATCAACCAGGTGGAGACCAACATCCGGATTCAGAAGGAGCTCTGCAAGGGCGCGCCGTTCTATGTCCTGGGCCCGCTGGTCACCGACGTGGCCCCGGGGTATGATCATATCACGTCGGCCATCGGCGGTGCCATCGCTGGCGCTGCCGGAGCTGACTTCCTGTGCTATGTGACGCCGTCGGAGCATCTCCGCCTGCCGGACCTCGATGACGTGCGCGAGGGCGTGATCGCCTCGCGCATCGCGGCACATGCCGCCGACATCGCCAAAGGCGGCAGGGGCGCCATGGACTGGGACCGGGAAATGGCGCGCCGGAGAAAGGCGCTGGACTGGAAAGGCCAGATCGAGCTCTCGATCAACCCCGAGCGGGCCAGGAAGATGCGCGAGTCGAGCATGCCGAAAGAATCGGACGTCTGTACCATGTGCGGCGAGTTCTGCTCGATGAAGGGCGTCAGTCAGTACCTGAAGAAGACGGTAAAGAAGTAGGGGCGCGCCGCGCCCCTCCAGCAGCCCCGCGCGACTGCGAAGGGAAGACGGCGGGAAAAGGAATCCAATCCATGCATCAGCGGAACAACGTGGTCACAATCCTCACGGCGATCGCCGCAGGTCTTATCATGCTTGTGGGAATCGAGGCGCATGCGTCGCCCTCCGTCTCCTTGTCGCCGAAGAAAGTCGGCCCCGGCGATATCCTGCTCGTCACGGTCACGGGCGCGGCCGGACAGGTCGAGGGAGCCTTCAGGGGGAGGCAGCTTCACTTCGTCAAGGGCAAGAACGGTTCGCGCGCCATTGTCGGCATTGACCTGTATCTCGAACCCGGCAAGTATCCGCTCACGGTGAAGAGCGGGTCGGCCGTTATCACCCGCAGCCTGAAGGTTTCGAAGAAGACTTATCCGCTCCAGCGGCTGACCCTCCCCGAGGACAAGGTGACGCTCTCTCCCGAGAACGAGGCGAGGGTGGAGCGTGAGCAGGAGCGCACATCCGCGCTTTGGCCGGTCGAATCCATCCATCTCTGGACCGGCCGGTTCCTCGATCCGCTTCCCGGCAGGGAGCTGGGAACGCCTTTCGGCGTGCGGAGGATCATCAATCATATCCCCAAGAGCTCTCATTCAGGCGTGGACATATCGGCCGACCAGGGAGACCCGATCCGAGCGCCGAACGACGGCGTTGTGGTGATGGCGGACAACCTGTTCTTCTCCGGTAACAGCGTCATCATCGATCACGGCGACGGCATCTACACCATGTTCTTCCACATGTCCCAAACGAAGGTGAAGGTGGGCCAGGCGGTCATGAAGGGCGATGTGATCGGCCTGGTGGGCTCGACCGGCCGCGCCTCAGGCCCGCACCTGCACTGGGGCGTGCGCATCCAGGGCGCGCGTGTGGACCCGCTGCAACTGATCAGGCTGAAATTGGACTGACCGGGGCAGCGGTCATGGAGCGGCCGTTCTGCATCCTTGGCCATCTGTTGAGGTGGATCGCCCTTTCGACTGCCTCACAACTGAATTACCACTAACGACTGCCGCTTGACCGATCCATGATCAAGGTCCTCTCCATAGCAGGCTCCGACCCATCGGGAGGCGCCGGGATCCAGGCCGATCTCAAGACCTTCCAGGCTCTCGGAGCATTCGGGATGGTGCTGCCCGCTGCGCTTACTGCGCAGAACAGCAGAGGCGTAAACGGGACCGAGGCGGTTTCTGCAGCAATGCTCAGGTGGCAGCTGAATACGCTGCTGCCGGACATCCGTCCCGACGCGGTCAAGACCGGCATGCTGCTGACGGAAAAGGCCGTTGATATTGTCAGCCGTGCCGCCGCTCAATACCGAATCAGGAACCTCATCGTTGACCCTGTCATTCGTTCCACTTCGGGCAGGGTCCTGTTAAGACCGGAGGCCCTGCATGCGCTGAAGAAACGCCTGCTTCCGCGAACCCTTCTCGTCACGCCGAACGTTCCGGAGGCCGAGGCGCTTGCCGGTATGCCGATACGATCGGCGCAGGACCGTGATTTCGCGGCAGGGAAGATCATCGACCTGGGGGCGAGATACGTTCTCATCAAGGGAGGGCACCTTCGGGGGCCGGCTGTGGATACGCTGTACGGAGGCAGAAGCGTGCTGGAGTTCTCAACGCAGCGTGAACAAGGCGAATTTCACGGCACCGGATGCGTGCTTTCTGCGTCGATAACCGTGTTCATCGCGCGGGGACTGCCTGTGGAAAAGGCTGTGGAAAAGGGTAAACAATTTGTGGAGAGGATGTTGAAAAAGGCTGCGCGGGTGGGGAAGGGTAGGACGAAGTACTTCCAGTTCTGATATAATCACGTCGACACGATGAAAGGCAGTGCCGTATCTCTCGCAGGACCGCAAAAGCTCGCAAAGGAAAGCAAGAAGGAGAACCAGCCATTCACGAGCACTTCCTGGCACCTTTGCTTTTGGCGAGATACAAGGTTTGGACTTGCCGTGTTCATCCGTGGGGATGATGGACGTTCAGCTCCTATCTGTGTTCGTCTGTGGGATCATCTAGGGAGGCTTCATGCGCATCGACGGCAGGAGGGCGGACGAACTCCGCACGATCAGGATTACCAGGAACTACATCAGGTCCGCCGAGGGTTCGGTGCTCATCCAGATGGGCGACACTTGGGTCATCTGCACGGCGACGGTGGAGAACAGCGTCCCCCCCTTTCTTCGCGGCAAGGGCACAGGCTGGGTCACGGCCGAGTATGCCATGCTGCCGCGCTCCTCACCCCAGCGGATCCAGCGGGAGCGATCCAAGGTAGGGGGAAGGACGCATGAGATCCAGCGGCTCATCGGCCGGTCGCTCCGCTCCATCGTGGATATGGACGTCCTGGGCGAACGGTCGATACTCATCGACTGCGACGTGGTACAGGCCGACGGCGGCACACGGACGGCGTCCATCACCGGGTCATTTATCGCCCTGGTCGACGCGCTCCGGCACATGAAGAAGCAGGGAATGATCGAGTCCGTACCGGTCACGGACCATCTCGCCGCGGTGAGCGTCGGCGTTGTCGGCGGAAAGCCCATGCTCGACCTCTGCTATAAGGAGGACTCGACCGCCGAGGTCGACATGAACCTCGTAATGACCGGAAAGGGGAGGATCGTCGAGGTCCAGGGCACTGCCGAAGGCGAACCCTTCTCGAAGGCAGAGCTTGCGAAGATGCTGGCGCTCGGAGAGAAAGGGATCAGGGTGCTCATCAAGAAGCAGGAGGAAGTCCTGCGGTAGCACCCTTACCCGTCGCTGAAGCAAAGCAGCAGAGCGAAAGACAGCAAAGCTTCGATTGCACAAGCCCAGGTGCTGCGGCTGGAGGTCCGTTGTGAGATATAATATGACCCTGCTGATCGGCGGGCTCGTCCTCATCGCGTTGTTGTCCCTGAGAGCGCTCAAGCAGTTCATCTATCTGTCATTCACACTGCTGTCACTAAAGATCGTCTGGTACGCAATCATCCTGTTCGTCGTGCTGACCTGGATCAGGAAACAGACGGGACCGACCCGTAAAGTCAAATAACCCAACGCCACAGGAGGAACAACACCATGGGAAGAGGTCTTTTTCAGCCGCTGCATCTGGTGCTCATTCTTGCGATCGTCCTGATCATTTTCGGACCGGGAAAACTGCCTCAGCTCGGAGAAAGTCTGGGGAAGAGCATCAGAGGGTTCAAGAAAGCAATGTCGGAAAAGGACGACAAAGACGAAACGAATTCGTAGTTGTCGGGTTCCCGTTCGGCACGATGCGGTTGTAGGCGCCCTCAAGATGACCAGGGTCGGCAGCAGGTCCTCGAGGTGGGACGTGCGGGCGAATGTCTTTCGTTCTTGAAGGAGAAGAAATCGAGAACAAGTCGCTCTTCTGGCGGGCATCACCTGTCGCGGCATCTCTCGGAGTGCTCGCATTCTGGTGCGGCGTCGTGGTGGCCGCGCGGTCCTATCCTTCGGGGTATGACTGGAGAGATATGTCGGTATCCTTCCTGGCGTCTCCCGAGCGCAACCCTGCCGGCTATCTCTGGGCGTCTGCGGGCATTGCGATCTGCGGTCTTTGCGGGTTGTTCTGGGCGGCCGTATTGGCGCGGCGTGGGGGAGACCGGCTGCGCGGGATCTGGGCTCTCAAGTTCGGATTCTTCTTCATGATCTGCGCCGGCGTGCTGCCCAAGTGGCTGCTGCGAATTCGAAAGGGGCACGAGTACGTCGCGGCATTGGCGTTTACCGGTCTGCTGATCGGAATGGTTCGTCTGATGTTCCAGACGGCCGAGCGGACCTTTCTGAGGCTGATGAGCGGTTTGAGCGGTCATGCGCGGCCGTATGCATTCGTCGTGGCCAGCGCAGCAGTGCTCCCGATCCTGCTGGCGGGCCTGGCGCAGGCCTATTTCTATTATGTCCCCCCTGACTTTCATTGGATAAGCTTCTCCTGGCGCGTTCGCGGCTGGCCGGTGGTGCTGCGTTTTCCTTTTTGGGAATGGGTCACCTGCGTCGTGCTCTCCGCCTACATGGTGATCCTTCCCTCAGCGACGCATGCGGTATATGCCAACCGAGAAGATGGAGAAGAAGCGTGAAAGTGTTAACGGATGTGAAAGATGATCCTCATACTCAATAGCAGCCCCAGGAAGACCGGTGTAACATCGACGATCCTCAGGATAATTGCGGAGGAAGCACGCTCCGCCGGCGCCGAAGTGGAGTGGGTCGACGTCAACAATCTTTCCATAAGGCCATGCATCGGGTGTCTGAAATGCAGGCCCGACAAAAAATGTATCCTTCCGAAGGACGACGCGCATCGTGTAGGAGAGCTCATAGAACGCTGCTCCGGTCTGGTGGTGGGCACCCCTACCTATTGGGGCAACATGACCGGCCCGTTGAAGCTTCTCTTTGACCGAAATGTTCCCACTCTTGAGCATTATGTGCTCTATACATGGCACTTTCCAAAACCGAAGCATAAGGGCAAGAAGGCGGCAGTTGTTACCGCCTCCTTGGCACCGTTTCCCTTCAATCAACTACCCTCGCAAAGCCGCGGGACACTTCGCGCTGTCAGGACCGTGCTGAATGCGGCCGGCTTTGACATCAGGGAACAGATCAACGTCCCGATGACCCCGGACCCTGCACACATCGGGGAACGCTGGCTGGCAATGGCCAGAAAACTGGGAAGGGAAATAGGCTCTTGGTAAGTTTGCGCGGGATGCTAAGTTCGACCCCAAAGTCTGTACCCTGACGCGAATTCATGTCCCTTAGTGGAAAAAGAAGAGGGGTTGAGCGTCCGGCTCCAGGCTGGAACCATGCTTCTATAAGAGAGCCTTGAATTGATCGCCTTCTGGACATCGCTCGGGTTCGTCGTCCTTGCCGAGATGGGGGACAAGACCCAGCTTCTCGCCATGGTCTTCGCGGCGCGGATGCGCTGGCAGACGGTCCTCTGGGGGGTGTTCTGGGCCACTGCGGCGAATCACTTCCTTGCTGTCCTGGCAGGCAACTACCTGACGCATATCGTCCCGATGCTCTGGATCAAAATAGCCGCTGCGGCGTCGTTCATACTCTTCGGGCTCTGGACGATCCGGGGCGATCGCCTGGAGGGCGAGGACAAGCGGTTCAACTACGGTCCGTTCTGGACTGTCGCCATCGCCTTCTTCCTGGCAGAGATGGGAGACAAGACCCAGCTTGCCACGGTCGCTCTTGCCGCGGACTTCCACACCGTTATCCCGGTCTGGACCGGGACCACCACCGGGATGCTGATTGCCGACGCGGCCGGTATCATCGCCGGCATCGTGCTGCACAGGAAGCTTCCGGAGAAGCAGGTCAAGTGGTTCGCTGCGATCGTGTTCATCCTATTCGGTCTGCGGGGATTGTACGAGGCGATCTATAGGGCGGCTTGAAGCGGAAGGGTTCTCTGGGTGCCATAATGGCACGAACCACATTTTCGCATCCTTGACCACAAGCATCAATTACCCTTCAGCGCTAACGCATGGTTGCTGCCTGCTGTAATGGCCGTAATATTGCTTAACTTCAACACCTGGAAAGGGACGTAACTCCCGGTGTCAAACAATAAGCCCCATGTCCAGACGGTTCCGTCCGTCTTCAGCGCGAGCGAATAAACACTTCTTCCGGCAATGGCAGCTACGTTGCCAATATTCAACACCTGGACCGGAGCGTCTGGATAGATATTCGCACCGACCCCGAGCTGACCGTCATAATTATTCCCCCAGGCCCAGACGGTTCCATCCGACGCGAGTGCAAGAGAATGCGAGCTACCAGCGGCTACGGCTATGGCATTGCTCACGTTCAATACCCGTACCGGAGAAGAGCTGTCCTGCATCGTGCCGTCCCCGAGCTGACCGATAATGTTAAAGCCCCATGCCCAGACGGTTCCATCTGATTTGACTGCAAGTGAATGAGCCATTCCCGCTGCAATAGCCACGACGCTATTTATATTCTGCACCTGGACAGGGGATAGTCTGTTCATCGTCGTGCCGTCGCCGAGCTGGCCGTTCTCGTTCCTGCCCCATGCCCAGATGGTTCCGTCCGACTTCAGGGCAAGGGAATGGACATCCCCCGCCGCAACAGCTTTCACATTGCTCAAGCCTTTCACCTGGACAGGTGAATAGGCGGCGGTTCCTGTGCCGTCCCCGACTTGGCCATACCCGCCCGCGCCCCAGGCCCAGACTGTGCCGTCAGATTTCAAGGCAAGGGAATGCCAGAGTCCCGCTGCAACAGCCGTGACATCGGTCATATTCAATACCTGGACCGGATACAACTCATCGGTCGTCGTTCCGTCGCCGAGCTGGCCGATGAAGTTCTGGCCCCAGGCCCAGACGGTTCCGTCTGACTTCGCCGCCAGGGAATGGTTGCCCCCTCCGGCAATGGCGGCGATGCTGACCGCGTTCGCCACCTGGACAGGTGCTTTGGCGTTTGTTGACGTGCCATTTCCGAACTGGCCGCTGCTGTTCAAGCCCCAGGCACCGGCAGTACCGGGGCTCAGGTCAGAAGTTGTTATGCACGCAGAATTGCTCGGAGGTGACTCATTTTTGGAAGCGTCGTAAGCTGAAACCGCGTAGCAGTATTGCGTGGTGATTCCAAGTCCCGCATCAGATGCTGTCGTAGTGCCGACGGACTTGAGATACCCAATGTCCCGATACAGCTTATATCCCTGGATCCCCACATTATCAATGGAAACTCCCCACGAGAGGTCTACACTGCCCGGGCCGGTAAGCGTTGCGGTCAGGCCCGTTGGTGTTGACGGCGGGATGGTGTCTGGCGTCGCACCAGTGGAGAAGGTCCACAGAGCATCGGATGCCAGATGATTTCCATGGGTGTCCTTCACCAATATCGTGATCCTTACTGTGTAAGCGCCGAAGTATTCCAGGTTGGCACTTGGCGTGAATGTGGCAGTCGCGCCGCTCACCACAAGGCTGCCCGCCACGGTGCCCGATGGCCCGCTTACGACAAACGAGGACGCGTTGACAGTTGACGGATCGAGAGAAGCGCTGAAAGTAGCTGATACGGGTGTATTGACCGGCACATTTGATGCGCCGTTCAGAGGAACGGTCGAGGAGATTCCGAGATCGACGCCTGTACAGAAGACGTTGTTGATAGTACCAATAGTGCCGCCTTTACCCCCGGGGTCGTATGCTGATATTTGAATGACATTTACCCCCAGAGCTAAGGGCACTGAAGCTGCCCATTCATGCACCCAGTCCGTTCCTCCGCCGTAGTAGCTTGCCGCATTCCCGGAAACTCCGGTCGTAAGATTCGTATACGTGACATCGACACCGGGATAATTGTCGTAGCTCTCATCAAACAGACAACCAAAGCCGTAGCAGTGCGTGGCGACCCAGCTCGGGGAAACCCAGGCTGTTCCACTTATGTACACGTAGTGCGTTTGGTTGTTCACGGTTATGCCGGAGATCTTGCCCCATTGATCACTTGGGGCCGGAGCCGGGGACCCACCGCCGCCTCCGCCGCACCCCGCCACCGCGAGGAACGCGAGCGCCGCAACCATCAATAGAGTAAAACGTGCTTTCCGCATGCGAGCATCCCATCAGCTGTATCTACGATCTCTGGTACATATGATTGGAAAAGAGCCGAGTTGTCTCCGGTTTCACCTTCGGCAGCTCGGCCATCTCATTTTGAGGCTCTTCTCCACATTGAGTGGGTGAATATATAGACTTCTCTATCGGAGCGCTCCTGTGTTTCGTTTTTTGCACATCCCTTTCGCGGCCTGAATGAGATTTCTGACCCGTCTAAGGCCACGTCCGCTCGCCCGCGAAAACTCGGCCTGCGGCCTCAGACAGTTCGCGTGCGCTCCTCGGGACGCCGCCTTAGACCTTGACGGGTGCTCCATAAATCTCATAGGTCCGCTCCTGGGACGCGCGGGTTTGGGGGTGAACCCCATGCGAAAATCCAGGCAGGCGACCGAGGACGAGGGTGAAACATTTCGGATGTCTGAGCCCGAAGGGCGAGTTTCCGAAATGTACCGAGGACGACCGAGCCTGCCGCGAAGGATTTTCGCCGGTGCCCTTCTTGGGCGCCACCCTTCTTCGGGCAAGCAAGAAGGGTGGCTAAAATCAGCAGTTACCCAGATAACTTACCCGCTCGATACGGAGATGACCCTATTTTGAAGACCCGCCCAGTTCCCCCTCTTCACAGCGGGTTTGGCTCTGCCGGGAACTGATTAAAGTAAATCACACGCAAACAACCGCGTCAATTTCGAGGCGCTGCAACTGTGGGGAGCGGAACTGCCCTGGCTTTGAAAATATCTTCGAGAATAAAGAAGCTTCCGGAAAAGCAGGTCAAATGGTGCGCTGTGCTCGTGTTCATCCTATTCGGTCTGTGGGGATTGCATGAGGCGATCTACAGGGCGGGTTGGGAAACAAAGGCATCACTGCTTGATAGAGATCCTGCCGAGCTTGTGCCGCGTTCCGTCGGGGTCGCGGTAGAAGACCGAATAGGTCCCGACCGGCAGGTTGCCCAGTGCTGCAGGCTTACAGAGGGAGCTCCTGTTGTGGCTCACCATGGTCGTCACGACCGTGACGTAGACCGCCGTACCTTTGACTTGAATCCGCACATCCGCGGCAGCCAGGGCAGAGTTCAGCCGCGTCGGTTCAACCGTCACCTTCCTCGTTCCCGAGACATCGCACGACACCGGAAGAAACCACGTGCCGTCCTCGCGAAAAGGATCGCCGACGCTGATCCCGCCGACGGACTGCATGAAATCCCAGGACTGCCTCTCCGGCAGGATACCCGCGAAGGCGGCGAGCGGGCACAGGAGCAAGAGCGCCGCCGCAAGGTATTCCCGGATGGTCATCATCGCTTCCCTCTTCCAGTTCTCTGCCGCAGCGTCTTTCGGTAGATATGTTCGCTCATGCCGCTTCGGACAAGCCCGTCGATCGTTCCCACGCGTTCATATCCCTGTTTCCGGTAGAATGCCTGCGCAGGCCCGTTGAAGGACGAAACGCAGAGATAAAGATTGGCTGCTTTCTCCGCGGTCCTCTTTTCTGCGAAGACCAGGAGCTTCCGGCCAATGCCGGAGCTTCGGATCGCCGACGCAACGCCGATGGCGCGGAGATAGCCTCCCCGGGCGAAGATGGGCTCGGGCGTGAAGATGACGAAACCGGCAACTGCTCCTCCGATGACTGCAACATGGGCCTGCTTTTGCCGGATCGCTGCGGAGAAGTCAACGCCCTCACGGAGGGTCTTCCAGGGCTCCGATGTCGCAACGATATCACTGCACGGCGGGACGTGGCTGAGGCTCATGGGGACGATCTTGATGGATAGGTTTCTCATGAGGGAAATTCAATGGGAAGCGCTTAAAGCCGCAGAACACGCGGATCATGAAGTTGTTAAAGTCCCTTTAAGGGATATCCGCGGTGATCCGCAAAAGCCGCGACCAAAAGGATCTTCGCTGTTCACTCTCTTCCTTCCGCCTCCCGCCGGAGGTTCTCGTAGACCTCCCTTGCCTGGCTCTCCACTTCCTCGCGCGAACCGATATTCTCGATGACGTGATCGGCGTATTTGCGCTTTTCGTCGAGCGGCATCTGGCTCGAGATCCTTGCCAGCGCCTGCTCAGGCGTGAACCGGTCCCGCTCCATCAGGCGCTTCACCTGGTCCTTCTGCTTGGCATAGACCACGATGAGCTTGTCCATTTGCCGGTAGTAGCCTGCCTCGATCAGGAGTGCGGCGTCGAAGACCACGATGGCGCGGGGCTGACGCTCCCGGAGATGACGGACCTGGATCTGGTAGGCCTCGAACACGCGGGGGTGGACGCACCGATTGAGCCAGGTGCGCTCGTCCGGACGGCTGAAGACGATCTCGCCGAGCTTTCTGCGGTCCACGGAGCCGTTGGGAAGCCGGATATCACTCCCGAAATGCTCGATGACCTGGCTGCAGACCCCCTGCCCGGCGGACAGCAGGCTGTGGACGATCTTGTCCGCGTCGATGATGTGGGCGCCCAGGTCCCGGAAAACCCGGGTCACCAGGCTTTTGCCGCTGGCGATGCCGCCGGTGAGTCCGACGAGGAGCACGGGACTACTCCGATTCACTATTGAAGATCCAAGATCGAACAGGTGATGCTACTTCGCGATCAGCGACCAGAGCGCAGAGAAGGCAGCCGCATAGAGCTTCACTCCTCGTATTATACCATTCACCAGGTAGGAGAGAAAGCTCATGTCCTGCGCGAGGAGCAAACGGACGAGGAGCGCGGTCAGCACGATGTTGAACAGCAGGATAAGCGGATAGGAGAAGAATGCACCGTGCTCCCTGATATCGTTCTGGTCGGTCCGGAGGAACAGGGCGGTCAGCACGACATGGAAGGCGAATGCGGCCCCGGTGAGGAGCACGAACCACGGTTCGAACGAGGGCGCATCCGCTGCCCGGGCAATCCAGTATCCAGCGAGGGCGAGAAAGGTGTAGAGGGGGAAGAAATAGGGTGCAAGGGTAATGATGAAATTAGATTTTGTCAGCTGCACCTGACCCCCCTTCTCGCTTGCGTGGAAGGACTTCACCGAGCCGCCGAAGAGGACGGCAAAGAGCGCATGGGTCAGCTCATGCCCCACGACGTAGCTGAGGATCGGCTTCCGGAAGAGGAAGTGGATGACGAGATAGAGGAGGAATCCCCCGGTGAACCAGTAGGGAACGAGGGGACGGTAGGTGACACTGGCAAGCATGGTCGCGAGCTCCCATCCGGAGCCGACGCAGAAGGGGAGGAGCAATATGCCGACGAGTATCTTGCCGATCCTGGTGAACATGTCAGAGAAGAGTATCGAGAATGAACCTCGAGAGCTCGTCGCCGTTCTTGCCCGCGAACGGCGCCTGCCGTTCCGCTACATCTGCTTCTGCATGCGGCCCAGGGCGACGACCGCAGCGAGCGCGACAATGAAATTGCCAAGCCATGCCGCTTCGAGCGGGGGGATGGTCCCGGCCGTCCCGAGCGCCCGACCAGTGCTCACCAGAGCCCAGTAGACGGCGGCGATCACGACGGCAAGGGCGATGTTGCGCGCTGCGCCTGCGCTTCTGGCACGCTGGATCGAAAGCGGGGTGGCGATCATGACCATAAGCAGGCACGCGAAAGGAGCGGCAAGCTTGCTGTAGAGGTCCACTTCATAGCGGACGGCCTGATATCCGCTGTTCTTGAGCCGACGGACATAGTCCCAGAGCTCGGTGAAGTTCATCTCTTCGGAGCTCTTGACGATCATGCCCATGTCCTCAGGCCGGTCGACGATGTTGTAGATATCGCCGTCAGCCGATTCCGTGCGGACGGACGTTCCTTGGATGACGAACTTCTCGCTGTTCCGCAGACGCCACGCGTTTGTCTCCCAGGCAAGCTTTTCCGCCTTGATGCGCTCACGGATGCTGAAATCGGGATTGAGCTTGAAGATATTGACGCCGACGAGCGCGCGGCGGTCGGGGGTCACCAGATCGATGTTCGCGATGCTGTTGTCGGGTCCCCGGAGCCAGAGCCGGTGCTGCTGGAAGACGATGGGTTCCTGCTTCTTCTCGACCTCGATGTTCCTGATGCGGGCCGCGCGGGCGGTATAGGCCGGCATGACTACTTCGTTGTTCAGGAACCCGAGGGCCGAGAACAGCAGCCCGCCAAGCAGGACGGGTGAAATGATGCGCAACATGCTGATGCCTCCGGCCCGCATCGCGGTGATCTCGTTGTGCCGGGACAGCGCGCCGAGGGACAGGAGCGTCCCGATGAGGGCTGCGAAGGGGAGTGCCTGCCCGGCCATCATAGGAATGTTGAAGTAATAGTAGCGGGCGATCTGGGAGAGGCTTGCCTTGTGCTGGATGAAGATATCCGCCTCCTTCAGGAAGGTGACGGACAGGTAGAGCACAACGATTCCGATCAGGATCATCAGGGCCGTCCGGAAGAACTCCAGGAATATGTAGCGTGAAAGCCGGTTCATTGGTCTCCTGCGCGCCGGTCAGGCGCGGTTCTTCCTCCGGAACAGGGACAGCAGCGAACGCAGGGCCGTCCCGGCGCGGCGGCCGATGCCGAAATGCACCTCCTGTCCCTTCATAACGACCAACGCGATCGCTCCGGCGGTGATGATGCCGTTGGGGACCCACGTCGCCGCCATCGGACTGAGCGCACCGCTCTGCGCCAGGTTCTCCGCCGAGCCGAGCACGAGGTAGTAGAGGAGAATGACCCCGATCGCCAGGGCGATACCGGCAGATTTGCCGGTACGGGTCCGCCGGATGCCGAGCGGCGCGCCGATCAACCCGAAGATGAGGCAGGCGTAGGACACCGACATGCGCTTCTGGATCTCGATCTCCGCGGGCTGGGTCGGCTGCCCCGCGGCCTTTGCCGAGCGGATCGAACGCAGCAGGGCGAAGCTGTCCATTTCGTCGATATCGCGGCCTCCTCCCCGGCTCCGGAGCGACGCGCGATTGATGTCGAGAAAAAGCTTGCCCCGGTCGAAGGTGATGAACGAATAGGAACCATCCTGGCGCGGCTGGACGCTGACCGTCCCCTGATCCATGACCAGGGTGACGCTGAGGTTCTCGGGATTGGTGATGAGCTGTCCCCGCGACGCGGTAATGACGTGGGGGTCCTGCTGCGAACGCTCGTCGGAAATGAAGATCCCCTGCATGTCGTCAAGCGATTTTATCCGGTCCACGTAGACGACCATGCCGTCGAAGGTACTGCTGAACACGCCCTGATCCAACCCCACCATGGCCCGGGACTTGACGATCTCGAACAACTGGGCTTTGAAGGCGAAGTTGGCGTTGGGCGCGATGAAATGGGCGATGGCGGCGGTGACCAGGAACAGGAGGAAGGAGAACTGCAGGACCGGCCGGATCATGGTGTACAGGCTGACCCGCGAGGATTTCATCGCGGTCACCTCGGAATCCGAAGAGAGCCGCGAGAAGGCGGTGAGGACCCCGACGAGAAGCGACATGGGAAGCGTGAGCATGAGGAAACTGGGCAGGATGTAGAGCAGGAGCTTGCCTGTGGCCTGGAGGGACGACCCCTTGGACATGACGAACTCTACGAGGCGGAACATCTTCTGGAGGAACAGCGCGAGCGTGAGGACGGCGATGCTCAGGAAGAAGGGCGCAAGGATCTCCCGAAGGACGTACCGGTCGAGAATGCGCGCCCGGAACACGGTCAGGCCCTGATCTCTTCGAGGATGAACGCATCGATCTGGTTCATGTCGAAGTAGTCCCGCTCCAGCGATTCTACGTAGAACCGGTCGAGGCCGCTGTTAGCGAGGAAGTCCTCGCGGAGACGGTTGTCCCGCGAGATGATGATGTGCGGGAGCAGGTTGTTGAGATAGAACGATTCCTTGCGGATGTCGAGGATGATCTCCTCGTAGACGTGGTGGGGGACCGGTCCCCTGATGATGCCCCGCGCCTGGACCTCGCGGTTCAGGTCCTGGATGAAGATCTCCTGGTCCTCCTTGGAGTTCAACTCGGCGTAGATGCTGCGGAACCGCTCCTTGATATACCGATGGATGGCGATGTAGGTCTTCTCCTCGTTGTTCACTGCCGTGAGCAACGCCGACAGCTCGCGGTAGGTCATGTCGCCCGCGCGGATCTTTTCGAGGCCGCGGTAGAGGATGTCGACCTTCTTCCGGCCGTACCGCGTCAGGTAGCGGTTGTCCTTCAGGTCGGCGATGAAGAGCTCATGGAACAGACCGGTCCGGACCTTGTCGAAGGCATCCATGTTACCGGCAAGGCTGCGGATGTTGTCCTCGCCGAGCGTTGCACGCTCCATGAACGCGAGGTTGTTGATCGTCGTCGCTGTGCTGTCATAGCGGTCGAAATACGTCAGGACGTGGCTCATTCCTTCCATGACGCTCATGTCGCCGGTGTCGCGTGCGTGCTCGTCACAGGTGCGGACCGTGTCGAGAAGCAGGCTTTCGAAGGCCGGGTCCCTCGTCACCATGGACCGCTGCTTTGTCTTCAGGAGCTTGACGAGGTCCTCCGTCGACACATGGCCGCGCAGTTCACCCGTTTTCAGGAAGAACCCCTCGCAGATGGCGCGTGTCTCGCGGATGTGGTCCGGCTCGTTCACCTCGACGATCTGCATGTTCTTGAGGAGCAGCTCATCGAGCGTATCGAAGAGGTTGCCCGGGATGTTCAGCCTCAGGCTGAGCGTCCGCAGGCGGGAGAGCTTGGCCAGCTCCGAGGGATTGACCGTGCCGGTCTCGGATACCCCGATGAGGATGTCCTTGTACTCGTCCACGACCTTCTTGTTCTCCGCCAGTTTGTACATGCCGTCGATCTTGATCCGCTCCTGCTGGTACGGCGGGATCTCATGCAGATCCGCCAGCGCGTTCAGGATCGCAAGGTCCTGGGCGGGCAGCTGCTTGTGCTCCGTATAGATGCGGTTGAAGGTGGTGAAGTACTCCTCGGTGTGCAGGTTCACGAATCGGAAGAGAAAGACGAAGGAGCGGGGATCGTCGAGGGCGTCGTAGATCTCCCGGCAGAGACGGGAATCATCGCGGGCACCGACTGCCTCGCTCCGCTTCAGCTGCTTCCCCAGCTTGCGCAGAAACTCGCGCTGGATGTCGCGGACCTCGGCCTTCTGGGCGCTGTCGACGAAGAAAAAGTAGTTGGAGACGGCGTTCCCGGTGAGGAAAATGCGGTCGAAGGATGCCTCGCCTCCCGTGGTGTTGGTGAAGTTGATGTGCTCGTCCGCTTCGAAGGCCCCGAACATGACGAGCCGGTTCGCCACGTCCTTCCGGAGCAGGTCCTTCAGCGGAAGGTCGACGCCGAACATGTACTGGCAGAGGTGGCCGCCCGTCCCCATGAACCGGACGCCGTTTGCGGTGATGATGAACTCGTTCCCGCCGGAGAAGAACCGGTCCCCTTCGGGAAGCGATTCGTAGTAATAGCGGTTGCTGAGATCGGCGCCGGTGATCGAGACGAAGTAGTCGATCTTTTCGTTCGCTTTTCCCTGCAGCTTGATCTCGCGGATCATAATTTTTCATTATATCAGAGCATCCCTCTTTTTCAAACACATTTTGCTTGCCCGGCCGTGCTGCCGGGCGGTATAATGCCTTCCCGCTGCAGGCGCGGGGCCTCGCAACGAGAGAGGATGGCCACCATGAAGAAGATCGCCTTCGCAGTCATCGTGCTGTCCGTCGTGGCGGCGGGGCTGGTGCTCTTCGCCACCGGCCGACAGCCGAAACTCATCCACACGGGCGACGCGGCCCCGGACTTCCGTCTGCCCGGCCTGGACGGCAGGAGCGTCAGCCTGTCGGAGCTGCGAGGCAAGGTGGTCATGGTCCATTTCTGGGCCACCTGGTGTCCGCCCTGCGTGGAGGAGATGCCCTCGATCGACAGGCTCTCCCGGTCGCTCGTCGGACAGGACTTCGAAGTGCTGGCGGTGAGCGTCGATGAGGGCGGCGAGGCGGCCGTGAAGGCCTTCCTGCAGCGGAACGGTCTCGCACTGCCGGTGCTCCTCAACCCCGATCATTCCGTGGCGGGCAACTACGGGACGTTCAAGTTCCCCGAGACCTATCTTGTGGACCGGAGCGGCATCGTGAGGCACAAGGTCATCGGCGCGACGAACTGGGACAATCCCGAAGCGGTCCAGATGATCAGGGACCTGCTGGCGAAGAAATGACGTTGTTCTTCATTCCCGTGAGGGTCCGTAGCATCCTGTGAGGCCGGATTCCCGCTCCCGCGGGAATGAGGCACGTTCGACGGATATCTGTTTGGAGACCTTGTCAGGAGATTCAGACCGTTATGACCAACGATACCTTCCAAATGCTCGTCGGCATTGCGTTGTTCGTCGTCGTCTTCGTCGTTCGCTTCAGCAAAGGCGGAGGCTGAGGCACCGGCCCCGGCCCCTTCTGTAGAAGGGAAGGACATGACGACCGCAAGAGCAGCGGCAGCAAATAGCATTTCCCAATGAAAAAGATCCTTCTCTGGACGTTTGCCATTCTGGCAGCGGTTCTTCTGATCCCCGTTGCCTGGGTACTTCTGACGCTCTCCGACCTTCCCGACGTTGCTGTCCTGAAGCATTACCGTCCCGCTGTCGCCTCCGAGGTCCTGGACCGGAACGGTGCGACCATCGCACAGTTCTACGACCGTGCATTCCGCGTATGGGCTCCGATAGCATCGCTTCCGGACCACGTCATCCGGGCGGTCGTGACGGCGGAGGACGATACGTTCTTCGGCCACCAGGGGATCAATTACAAGGCGGTCTGGGACGCGCTGCGTTTCGACGTTCAGAAGAAGCGCTTTGTCCGTGGCGGAAGCACCATCACCCAGCAGATGATCAAGAACGTCCTCCTGTCGAAGGAGAAGACGATCACGCGAAAGCTTCGCGAGTTCGTCCTTGCCCGGCGGGCCGAGGAGCTGCTGACAAAACGCCAGATCCTGGAGATCTACCTGAACGAGGTTGAATGGGGAGAAGGGGTCTACGGCATCGAGGCGGCGAGCCGTTACTATTTCGACAAGCATGCGACGGAGCTTTCCAAGGCCGAGGCCGCGCTGCTTGCCGGGATGCTGCCGAACCCGCACTACTATAATCCCTTCAAGCGGCCCGAGAAGGCCCGGAAGCGGCGGGACCAGGTGCTCTTCAATCTGCAGCAGGCGAAGCTGATGACGCAGGAAGAGTACCGGGAGGCGCTGGATGCTCCGATCAAACTGCGCGAGCCCGAATCCGTCCGGTTCGATTTTTCGATGCTGGAAGGAAGCGGCGCAAGGCCATGCTACCTGAAGGCCATCGAACAGATCATGCTCCGCTTCTACGGCGAGGCCAAGCTCTACCGTCAGGGGCTCAGGATCAGGACGACCCTGGACCAGTCCTTGCTGAAGAGTCTTGCCGCGGCATCAGGAACGGCGGTTGCCGAGGCACAGCCCGAGAAGGTCATCGCTGTCAAGAACGGCAAGGAGATACGGGCGCTGTCCTGCGGGGAGAACGAGGAAGAGGTGCGCAGCCTTCTTGGACAGCCCGTGATCGGCAGTCCGCCTTATGATATCGTGACGACGACGCCGAGAGAGATCACGAAGGAAGATATCCTTCTGCCGGAGGCGGGGCAGAGGGGCGTGACGGGTGAGGACAAAGGGCGGCCGCCGGAGGGTCACGAGTAGCTCCTCCCTCTCCCTTTTGTGCAGAACATGCGGCGTTTTCTCCTGCACGCCTGCTGACGGCCCGTTTCGTCGGGATGCGATCCGCTCAAAACTCGATGTTCGGCCGGAGGATGATCTGGGTCTGGCTGCCTGTGCTGTCGGCGAGGGCGCCGGTGTACTTCTTCGCTGATTCCCATACGAAGCCGGTCGCCAGGACGAAGGCCATTTTCCAGTC
>JBAIYC010000248.1:0-15345 GCA_037916085.1 Nitrospirota bacterium
TTTCCGGACCCCAGCGGAACTTATCCGCATCATACAGCGCGTCGCTCACCAGGCATCCAGCCTCATCGCCGAGATCGCAGGTCTCCTTGAACGCTTCATGGTTCCGGATCGCATAGGTGACGTAGTACCTTCGGCGGGCGTCCATCCCCAGCGCCGATAGGATACGGTCCGCCTCAGCGCTTCCCCGGACCGCGTGATCGTCCTCCCGCCGCTTGATGTCATGGAGCAGGCCGGCGATGACCGCGGCTTCGGCGAGCTCGCGGGTCTCGGTCTTGCCATAGGACCGCAACTCCCCTTCGATCATGACGATCGCACCTGCGTCCCGTGCGACGGCCTCACAATGACAGATGCCGTGGCCGCACTCCAAGAGCGTCTCATCGAGGTGCGTCCTGCAGAGCTGCACGAGCCCCGGATCTGCAAGTAGGCCTGCCGCGTACAGGATCGCCTCGGCATGAGTGCCGTAGAAGACCGGCTGCGGCAGCGCGGCGGCCACCTGCCGCGAAAGCATTTGAAGCTGCTGGTATGGCGTCCCTTCCATTAGGCATATAGTAATTGCTGAACCGCTCGATTGTCAACACCTCTCCCTGGCAATTGAAGATTGACTTGCCGACGTGCCTGCGGTACTATTTGTGCCTGATCTCCAGCGGGAAAGGAGCCGTTCGTGTCCGACATCCACAGTGAACGCATACTGATCCTTGATTTCGGGTCCCAGTACACGCAGCTGATCGCCCGCCGCGTGCGCGAGGCCAAAGTCTACTGCGAGATATTCCCGTTCAACGCGGGCCTTGAGAAAGTAAAGGCCTTCCGGCCCAAGGGACTGATCCTGTCGGGCGGGCCGTCGAGCGTCTATGACCCTGGCGCGCCCCTGATCGACAGGTCTCACCTGGACCTCGGCATCCCGGTGCTCGGCATCTGCTACGGCATGCAGCTTCTGACCCATGTTCTGGGCGGCGTGGTCGCGAAGTCGCAGAAGCGTGAGTACGGCCGCGCGGAGCTCAACCTGCACAAGGGCGAGGGGCTCTTCAAGGGCATTGGCCAGCACGGGAAGGCAACGGTCTGGATGAGCCACGGAGACCGCATCGAGAAGATGCCGACGGGGTTCCACGCGAGTGCGGATACGGATAATTCGCCGACCGCGGCAATGGCTGATGACGCGAGGCGGTTCTACGGTGTCCAGTTCCATCCTGAAGTTGTGCATACGCCCGAGGGGACCAAGATCCTCAGGAACTTCGTGTATGACATCTGCAAGTGCACACCCTCCTGGACCATGGCGTCCTTCGTGGACTTCGCCGTAGGCGAGATCCGGAAGGCGGTGGGAGACAAGAAGGTGATATGCGCGCTGTCTGGCGGCGTGGACTCCTCTGTGGCAGCGGTGCTCGTGAACAAGGCGGTGGGAAAGCAGCTCACGTCGATTTTCGTGAACAACGGCGTGCTCCGGAAGAACGAGGCGGAACGCGTACAGCAGATGTTCAAGGACATGGGCCTCAACCTCACGTACGTGGACGCCTCGGCGCAGTTCCTGG
Source organism: Nitrospirota bacterium (assembly GCA_037916085.1). Classification (GTDB taxonomy): domain Bacteria; phylum Nitrospirota; class UBA9217; order UBA9217; family UBA9217; genus JAKAHZ01. The sequence continues at coordinate 1,524 of JBAIYC010000248.1, forward strand.
GGAAGCTCGCAGGCGTTGAGGACCCGGAGAAGAAGCGCAAGATCATCGGGAACATGTTCATCGAGGTCTTCGAACAGGCGGCCAAGGACGTAGGCGGCGCGGAATACCTCGTGCAGGGCACGCTCTATCCCGATGTGATCGAGAGCGTCTCCTTCAAGGGCCCCTCGGCGGTGATCAAGTCCCATCACAACGTGGGGGGGCTGCCGGAGAAGATGAAGCTGAAGCTGGTCGAGCCGCTCCGCGAGCTCTTCAAGGACGAGGTGCGGGCCATCGGCCGCGAGCTGAGGATGCCCGATGAGATCATCGATCGCCAACCCTTCCCGGGACCGGGCCTGGCCATCCGCATCCTGGGCGAGGTGAGCGAGCCCCGGCTTCGGATCCTGCGCGAAGCGGACTATATCGTCCTTGAAGAGATCAAGAAGGCGGGGCTCTACAAAGAGATCTGGCAGTCCTTTGCCGTGCTGCTTCCCATCAAGACCGTGGGCGTCATGGGTGACGAGCGGACCTATGAGAATGTGGTAGCCATCCGGGCGGTCACGAGCCAGGACGGCATGACAGCAGACTGGGTGAAGCTTCCCTACGATCTTTTGGGCGTCATGTCGAACCGGATCATCAACGAAGTGAAGGGCGTGAATCGCGTGTGCTTCGACATCTCGTCCAAACCACCGAGCACCATCGAGTGGGAGTAGCGAAGCGGAGAGACCCTGCGGAGACCGGAACCGCCGGTTCGTGAGCGTCATCCCGGACATCGAGGCAGTAACGGATTCTTGAAAGCGAGCGGCCTAAGGGCTGCTCGCTTTTTTTCATGAGGTCGGCAGCCGGCCCCTGCGAAGACCGGGTGAAAAATCACAGAACACAGTTGCAGAGAGCAACGCCGGCAACGTCCTGCGGTCGCCGGCAATCTTGCTCTCAAATGAACTGAGTTGTAAAATGTGGTCAGAGAAGAAGGGAGAATGAACATGAGAAGATGGCTGTGGATCATAAGCGCAGCCAGCTTGCTCCTCTATCCCTTCGCGGCCGGTGCGGCCGACTACGGGTCTTCAATAACACCGAGCACGGAAAGTACACCTCCCGTGGCCCAAACGCTGGTGCGCGAGGGAGACTTCGCGGTCAAGCTGGCGGCAGTGCTCGATATCGGTACGCCGGCTTCTGAAGCAGCGGCAGAGGATCTGCTGGTCCAGATGGATATCGCCCCCGTGAACGGCTGGATCTCTGATTATCCGATGACCCCGCAGATCGTCGGACAGCTGCAGGAATCGATCTCCCGCTCCGCATCGGAAGGGAAACTGCCGATGACCTCAGATCACGCGGTGAAGGGGCTTTATGCGGTCACGGCTCAGTTCAACCTGCCGACGCCAGCGGGCCAGGCAGCCGCGTCAGGGGGGAACGCTCCTTCCGCCGTCCCGCCAGACCAGCAGGCAATCAATGATTACTACTATGATGTAGGCCCACCGGTCGTGACATACTATCCTCCGCCTTACTACTACGGCTACCTCTATGATTGGGTGCCCTATCCTGTGTGGTGGATAGGTTTCTGGTTCCCGGGGTTCTACATTTGCCATAATTTCACGACCGTCGTTGTGTTCCAGTCCCGAACGGTGGTGGTAAGCAACCATTTCGTCGATCACCATACGGGACGCGTCGTGACGGTCGCGCAGGGCGGGCGGCTCGGAGGAGGACAGGGCAGAATGCCTGGGACGGTTCTCCGGACGGAACAGGGAGAGAGGTTCATGACCGTTGCCGACATGCAGCGTGGGATTCGTGTTGCAGGGCCGTCCGGGGAAGCACAGCAGAGAGGTGACCGTGCTGTTGTGGGTTCGGACAGGCAGTGGACCCCCGAGGCCAGAAGAAGCGCCGGGCTGATCTATTCACGGAGCATGCGGGCTCCACTGCCCGAGCGGGGAGAGCTCGGAACCGACAGCAGGAATCGGGGAAATGCCGTCCCACGCGCCACAGGAGAGCGGAACTGGTCAACGCCATCTCATCAGCGATATGCTTCTCCCCCGATGACCATGAGGCGGGAGAACGAGGGATGGGCCAGACAGTACGCCCCGCCGCAAGGGACGTTCAGAAATGAGCCCCTGTCGTCCCCGACCAACCAGCGTGGTGCGCTCAGCGGGGCCGGCAGAAGGCAGGTATACGACGGCAGGCGGGCGCCGTTCTCAGGTGAGAGCTGGCAGGGAAGGGGCCAGTGGGGTGGTGGATTCTCCGGCGGCGCCTGCAGGGGCAGGTGCTGAGGCGGTTGATGTGATCTGCCCCGTCCGACTGGATAAGGCAAGATGGATAGCGGCGAACATCGCTTCGGTGTTCGCCCTTTTTCTGTCCGCATCTCCCTCGGCGGAGCTATAATTGTTAATATAAGTAGGGATCGAGGGAACGATCATGAGAATGTGGCTGTGGATCATAAGCATGGCCGGCCTGCTCGTGTTTCCTCTCGAAGTCGGTGCGGCAGAGGACGGGCCTTCATCACAGGAAACAGGTGGTCCTCCGCCCGTGGCCCAAGCTCTGGTGCGTGAAGGTGACTTCGCCATCAAGCTGGCAGAGACGCTCGGGCTTGGCTCCCCGACCGCCGAGGCCGAGGCCGAGGACCTGCTGGCAAAGGCGGGTGTTACCCCTCTGAACGGTTGGCTATCCGATTACCCGGTGACGCCGCAGATCATCGGACAGCTGGAAGAGGCGATTTCGCGGTCCACATCCGAGGGAAAGCTTCCGATGAGCTCCGACAGCGCGGTGAAGGGACTCCATGCGGTTGCGGTGCAATTCGACCTTCCGACCCCGGTGCAGCAGGGGCAGGCGGCAGCACAGGGCTTCCCTCCGCCAGTGCCTGAGAGCCGTCAGAACCAAGAGGTCATCAATAGTTACTACTACGATAGCGGACCTCCGGTCATCACCTATTATTCACCGCCCTACGGCTATGTGTATCTCTATGACTGGGTTCCTTACCCCGTCTGGTGGTATGGCTACTGGTTCCCGGGTTTCTATATCTGCCATGACTTCACTACGGTCGTGGTCCATCACAACCATCACGCGGTGGTGAGCAATCATTTCCGCGATCTTCATACGGGGCGAGCCGGGTGGGTGGACCCGCGTGGTTACACGGGAACTCACGGTGGTAGGCCCCAGAGCGAGCTGAGAACAGCCGAGGGGGCGCGGTACCGGACGCTCGCTGATATCCGGAACGGGGCCCGCACAGCCGGTCCTGCCGGGGATGGACGGAGAAGATCAGGTGAACAAGCTTCCGGTGGGACGGAAAGACGGTGGGATCCCGGGGCGGGAAGAAACGACGGGGCCCTGCATGCCCGGTATATGCGCGTTCCTCCGCCTGCTGGCGGCGCGCTCCATGGCGATGCCAGGGTCAGCAGCCGGGAGGGAAGCCGGAGCTCTTCCGGTCATGCGGCCATCAGGCCGCCCGCGAGACAGCATCCCGCGCAGGTACAAGGCCGGTACGTTCCGTCGATGCGAAACGCCGTATCTCCGGGGCTCCGGGAGAGCCACGGGCAATGGGGCGGGCACGTTGCCCGACCAGCCGGGTCCCTCGGTAATGCTCACTCCTCCAATGTGCAGCGCGGTACGGGTCGGCCCGTCAGCGGCTACGGCGGTGCGAGATCAAGGTTCTGATCAGACGTAAGAGCATCCGGGAGCGGGTCGGAGGCAGCCGGTGCGGCCTGTTCGGGAAGGATGCCGGAACTTCAGGGCAGAATGAAGGCCTGCTCAGACGAAGCGAGCAGGCCTTTCTATTTTCCGCAAAGCTAAACGATGCAAACCACACGGATTTCGCGGACTCTTTTCCGCGTCTTCTTGCTCTATCAAGCGTGAGCGTCCCGGCTCGAAATGATGATAAGCGACGCTGCGTTGTGTCCGCGAAAAGAATCTAATCCGTCACCTTCCCGAACTTCTTTCCCTGTCCAACGGCTCTCGGCGTGAGCGGAAACCGTCCGCATGGGTAGGAATAAATTCCCTCCCATGTAGGAATTAGTTCCGATTCATTTTTCCGGTGATCTTTTGTATCCTTACCATCAAGACGGGGGGTGACAAACATGCAGAACGACCTGAACGAATCCACGTTGGCGAGAACGACATTATGTCAACAAGGGTTTGCCTGCACTTTGGGAAGCACGGAGACCATTTGCGAGGTCAGAGAGCTTGCGCTGGGAGAAGTACTTCTCATTGCCTGCGCCGCAAAATTACCCTGCAAATACAGCGAGTCCTTTGGCAGCTGGGCCATCTGCACCTGTCCCACCCGAAAGGAGATCTATGACCGGTTCGGCGTCTGATCCGCCTCTCTCTTCCCTTCCCTACGACTTCCGACCGGGATCTTCGTGCTGGCCCCGCTCAGCGCGGCCATCTAGCTCAAGCATCATGGTGCAAGAAAGAACAGACAGCGCACATTAAGAAGGGCGTGAGGGGAGCTTGGCCTTCGCGGAAGGGGCCCGAGCCCCTACGGTGGAATGCGCTTCAGGTTGTCTTGATCAGCCGTGCAGTAAAGAATCCATCCATAGCCGGCTCCGTCGGGAAGGTTCGAAAGAAGAGGTCAGTCCCGACCAGCGCTCGAGCAGTCACAGGAAGAAAGGGGCGGGGGTCGTCGACTGCGAAGGCGGCATTGCGCCCGAGAAACCAGCGGACCACATCTTCGTTCTCATCCGGTTCTGTTGTGCAGGTGGCATAGACAAGAACGCCGCCCGGGTTCAAGAGCTTCGCGCAGTTCTCCAATATCTTCTTCTGAAGCTTGGCCCGCTGGATGATGCTCTCTTCGCTCTTTGTCCACCTCCCGTCCGGGTGGCGCCGAAGCACGCCAAGGCCTGAGCAGGGAGCGTCGATCAGTATCTTGTCATAGGTGCCTTCCCTGTATGATGCGGCATCGCCCTGCACCGAACTGATGATCGCTATCCCGAGCCTTTCGCCGTTCTCACGTATCTTCCCTATCCGCCTCCTGTCGCTCTCGAGCGCGACCACGCTTCCTTTGTTCCCCATCTGTTCGGCAAGATGCGTCGCCTTGCCCCCCGGCGCTGCGCAGGCATCCAGCACGCTCTCGCCCTTTTGCGGCGAGAGCATGAGGGCCACAAGCTGGGCAGCCTCGTCCTGGACCATGAACCAGCCGTCCTGATAGGCTGGCAGCGTCGTGATGCCGGGAGAGGAGAGAACTTCGATGCCGCAGGGCGAACAGGATGACGGCCGTACTGCCGCGCCCTGCGCATCGAGAAAAGACAGAAGTTCTTCCCGTGTTCCTTTGAGCGCATTGGTCCGGATCACGAGCGGCGCATGACGGTTATTGTTCCGGAGGACCTCTTCGGCGGTCTCAATGCCGAAGCGGTCCATCCATCGCCGGACAAGCCAGGCCGGATGGGAATAGATGGTAGAGAGACGTAAGAGCGGGCTGTCGGTGGCCGGAAGGGGGAGGCTATTCTTGTTCCGCCCGATGGTGCGGAGGAGTCCGTTCACGTAGCCAGACTTCCCGCCGTGCCGTTTTGCAAGTTCCGTTGCCGTGTTCACGGCAGCGCTTGCGGGCACCCGGTCGAGATGGATAAGCTGATAGGCCCCGAGGCGGAGGATGTTCCGGGTCCAGGCATCGGTCCTGGCCACCGGTCTTTCGGAGAAACAGTCGAGGGTCCAGTCTAGGAGTGCACGGTTCCGAAGGACGCCGTACACGAGTTCGAGGATGAAGGCATTGTCCCGGGGGTCGAACTCTTTGCGTGCTCCATCGATCAGGGGATCGACGAAGCTGCCCCGCTCGGCGCTCTGGAGGATGGAAAGCGCGCGCTCCCGGACCTTATCCGTTCGCGACGCGGGGCTCATGCCGGCCTCCGGCAAGGTATTCGAGCGCCTCGGAAACTTTTGAAATGTCGACGCTCGTATTGAAGCAGGGGCCGAAGGGCCGGTCGTTCAGGATGCCGATGACCGGCAGAGGGTAGGAGTCCTGAATGCCGCTCGTGAGGTCGCGTTCGCAGGCGACGGCGATGATGGCCTGGGGCTTTGATTCCGCGACGCGCCGCCGGGCGAGCGTGCCGCCCGTTGCCACGGAGAGATGGACGTTGTACTTCTGGGCCAGCTCCACGAGGTCCTTGATCTTGCACTTGCCGCAGGCCTTGCAGTTATAGACATCGCTGGTGATCTTGATGGCGCAGTCGCTGAACTGGAGGCAGTGCGGCATGAGCAGGAGGAGCCGGTCGATCTTCTTGCCCCTGCATTTCGCGCGGACCAGGAGATTGTTCACTTCCACGAAGGACTGCTGGACCTTCTCCTTCGAGATGCCCAGGAGCTTGCCTACGACGATCATGATGGGGAAGAGGATCTCGATCACGATGCCGCGAAGCTTTGCCGCGCCGACGACTTCCTTGCCCCGGATGAGCGTAATGATGAGGAGCGCGACGCCGATGGTGAGCGTCGCGATAAGCGCGCCCATGGAGATGCAGACGATCTTCGGCGCCCAGGGATGGATATTCCGGAGCCCGATGTACGGGATCAGGTAGAGAGCCACGGTCGCCGCCGTGATCAGGAAAACCGTGAAGACGATGAGCCCGATGAAGATGCGCTTTTTCGGTTCAGCCATTTTTCACCGTAAGACATGCAAATGTGACGGACTAATGATGTTCTGTACCTTTTGCGGAGCTATGGATGCTCACTTCGCACTGCGCATTGATGCTACATAAACTTTTTTCCTACCGCATCCCGGTGTCCGCGCAGGAAGTCGGCGGCTGTCATGGGCCTCTTTCCCTCGGGCTGGAGCGTGATGATGCGGAGCAGGCCCCTTCCTGTTCCCGCGGCGAGGATGTCCGGTTCCGGGGAGGTCAGCATGCCGGGTCCAGCGCTCCCCCCGATCGCCTCCGTCTCCAGCAGCTTGATGATCCTCCCGTCAAGGCGAGTGTACGCACCGGGCCAGGGATTGAGCCCCCGCGCGCGATTGCTGATGTCCCTTGCCGCGGCGGTCCAGCCGATCAGTCCGTCAGCCTTCGTGAGCGGCGGCGCCAGGGTCGCCTTTGCGTGGTCCTGCTCTTGCGGCCGGAGCTCACCCGAAGCCATGCGGCTCAGCGCGTCGCTGACCATCCGGGCGCCGAGCAACGAAAGCTTCTCGGTCACCGTGCCGGCCGTATCGCGGTCCGCGATGGGGATGCGCTCCTGGAGCAGGATGGCGCCGGTGTCCATACCTGCGTCCATCTGCATGATCGTAACACCCGTCTCGGTCTCGCCTCGGATGATGGCCCAGTTGATCGGAGCCGCCCCCCGATAGGCGGGAAGGAGGGAGGCATGGATGTTAACGCAGCCGAACTTCGGCAGGGTCAATATTTCGCCGGGGAGGATCTGACCGTAGGCGGCCACGACGATCACGTCCGGCGCGAGCGCCCGCAGCGCCTCAATGAAACCCGGCTCCCGCACCCGTTTCGGCTGCAATACCGTAAGCCCCAGCGCTTCGGCGGCCACCTTGACCGGCGGCGGCGTGAGCACCTTGCCTCTGCCTGCCGGTTTGTCGGTGCGGGCCACGACGGCCGCGATCACATGCCCCGCCGCGTGCAGCGAGCGGAGCGGCGCGACAGCGAACTGCGGGGTACCCATGTAGACGAGCTTCATGTGAACGAGAGCAAATGGCAAATAATAAATCCCAAACAATGACCAAATCCACACTTCACGTTCCGAATGGCTGGAACGGGGCGCTTGAGATTTGGAAATTATCTGGGATCTGCCGTCTGGGCGCTGGAGGTTCCCCCCTCAGGCCGTTTCCGCCAGGGTTTTCTTCAGTCGTCTGCGGATGATGTTGCGCTTGAGGGGGCTCAGGCGGTCCACGAAGAGGATACCGTTCAGATGGTCGATCTCATGTTGCAACGCCTTGGCCATAAGTCCGTCCGCTTCCAGCTCAAAGGGCTTGCCCGCGCGGTCCTGAGCGCGGACTTTGACCCGCGCCGCCCGTTTCACCTTCTCGGACAGGTCGGGGATGCTGAGGCATCCCTCCTCGGCGACGACCGAGCCTTCCTCGGAAAGGATCTCAGGGTTGATCAGCACGATGAGAGAGCGTTTCGGCCGGCCTTCCTCCCTGTCGCCGATGTCGATAACAGCGATCTGGAGGGGCACGCCGACCTGATTGGCGGCAAGGCCCACGCCCGGAGCGGCATGCATGGTCTCGACCATATCATCGATGAGGCGCTGCAACGAATCGTCGATGGCCTCAACGCGCGAGGTTCTTGCCCGCAGAACGGGGTCCGGATATGTTCGAATCGTTTGTAATGCCATAGCGTGCATGTTTACCATGATTGCCTTGAAAAATCAAGGAAAAGGTGTCTGTTCCGACGGGAAACGATGTTGCACTCCGCCAAGAGATATGGTATTTTGGGGTTTATGGCCATAGATAGGAACGCGGTCATCAAAGAGGCGCAGAAGCTCGCGAGCAAGGGGCAGTTCGACAAGGCCATTGCCGAATGGCGCAAGATTGTCAAGGAAGACCCGAACGACTCGAACGCCCTGAACACCATCGGCGACCTCTGTCTCAAGAAGAACGCCAAGGCCGAGGCCGTGGACGCCTACAAACGGGCAGCCGATATCCTCGCGGAGGACGGCTTCGCTTCAAAGGCTATCGCCCTCTACAAGAAGGTCTTGAACATCGATCCGTCGAAGGTCGAGGTCCACCTCGCTCTCGGTGACATGAACGCGGAGAAGGGGCTCATCGGGAACGCGCTCGAGAGCTACAAGATCGCCGCGGACTACTATAAGAATCAGAACAACAAGGCAAAGTCGCTCGGCATCTATCAGAAGATGGCCGACCTCAATCCCGCCAATGTCGCGTTCCGCGTCAAGCTTGCCGACATGTACGCCACTGAAAAGATGCTGCCCGAGGCGGTCAAGGCGTATCTGGACGCGGCGGACGTGCATGTCGAGAAGGACGAGTTCCAGGAAGCGCGCCAGATGTTCGAGAAGGTCCTGGGGCTCGACCCCCGGAACACGGCGGTCTACCATAAGGCGGGCATCGTCTACTATAAGGAAGGCAAGATCGATGAGGCGCGCAAGTCGTTGAAACGGGCCGTCGAGGTCGCGCCGGCGGACGACGAGGTGACGAACCTCTACTTCGAGGTCCTCGAGAAGGCGGGCCGCAGCGGCGATGCCGAAGATCTCTACCGCAAACAGCTTGCTGCTGATCCCTCCCGCGTCGATCTGCACACGAAGCTGTACGATATCGCCGTCGGCAAGAAGGAATACGATAAGGCGCTAGCCGAAGCGGTTTCCCTGGCACAGCACAAGGCTGAGAGCGGGGATTTTGCCGCAGCATCGGAGCCCCTGAAGAAACTGTTGACCGTGACCAATGACCCGCCCGCGGTCGCATCGGCCCTTGCCGGCCTCTTCGAGAAGCACGGAAAGGCGCAGGAAGGCGCCCGGGAGATCACGCTCGCAGCAGATGTCCTCATCGAGCGGGGGAGCCTCGACGAGGCACGGGAGGTTCTGAACCGCGCCCTTGCCCTCTCGCCTGGTTTCGAACAGGCACTGGAGAAACTTGTCGCGATCGGTGGCCCCTCCGCCGGCGCCGCGTCGGAGCAGCCGGCCGGTTTGGCCGAGCCGGAGGCCGTCGAAGAGCTGGGGCCGCCTCTCGAGGAACCTGCCCCGCATCCGGGCCCCGTCCCCAGCCCCTCCGCCGGCGCCGCGTCGGAGCAGTCGGCTGGTCTGGCCGAGCCGGAGGCCGTCGAGGAGCTGGGGCCGCCTCTCGAGGAATTTGCCCCGCATCCGGGCGCCGTCCCCGCGCGTTCTGTCGAGGAGGCGGAGGACCCTGCCGTGGCGAACGCGCTTGCCGAGGCGGATGTACTGATGAAGTACGGCATGGGCGCCAAGGCGATCGATCAGCTCGTGGCAGTGGTACGGAAATATCCCGACCACATCAAGGTCCGCTCCCGGCTGCTGGACCTGTACTGCGACCAAAAGAAGACCGACGAAGCCGTGCTTCAGGCGTTGATGCTTGCCGAGCTCTATGATCAGAAAGGACGGCACAACGAGAGCCGGGACGTTCTCCGTGCTGCACTGGAGCTTGCTCCCGGCAACACCCAGATCATGGCCCGGCTGGGCATGACATCTGCTGCGGAGGAGGCCGTTGAAGAGCCCGCATCTCTTGAGACGATCGGCGAGGAGCCCGTGTCGCTCGAAACCATCGGTGAAGAGCCCGTCGAGGAGATTCCGGAGCTCGCTGTCCCGACGCTCGATCTGGATGTCCCGCTCGCCGAAGAGGGCATGGGGGTCCAGGAGGCTTCCGAGGTCGGAGAACCTGGAACGGCTGCTGGAGAAGAGACCGCAGGAGAAGAGTTTGCTGTTGAAGAAGTGGCCGAGTTCGAAGCGCCTGACGCTGAAGAACCGCCGGAGACTGCCGCCGGGCCGAGAGAGCAGGAGGCCATTCTCGCTGAAGCGGAACGGGAGCCGCTTGAGGATAAGGACCTCAAGGAGGTTTGGGCCGAGGCGGAGTTCTATTTCCAGCAGGGGCTCTTTGACGAGGCCAAGAAGCACTACGAAAGGTTCCTTGAACGGAAGCCGGGCGACACGAAGGCGATGGAGCGCATCGTCGAGATATCCCGCGAGAAGGACGAGTTTGCCGAGTTCTCCCGCCTTGCCGAGACAGTGCAGGGGCTGGAGGGCCTCATCGGCACCACCGATACCGGCGAGCGGGTGACGGAATCGGATGTTGATTCGGTCACATCGCTCATGAAGCAGATAACGTCGCTCCGGAAAGGGAAAGAACGGGCTGAACCCGGGCCCACGAGGGCGACGGAGAAGCCAAAGGCTCCGCCGGCGGCAAAACCGCCCCTCCCGGTGGAGGAGGAAATTTCATTCGCCGGTGTCACCGAGGAGTTGTCCCGTCCCGAACCGGAGGAGGATATATCTTTCTCTGCCATTACGGAGGATGTGTCCGAGAAGCGGCCGTCACCTCCCCAGCCGGAGGAGGAGGCATCGTTCGCAGATGTCGCCGAGGAGCTGAGCGGCGACGGAGAGGAACTGCCTGTTGCAGCCGCCGGCGAGGGCGGATCGGCTTCCGAATTCTTCGATCTGGCCGCGGAGCTCAAAGATGAGCTGAGCACCGTCGCACCCAAGACCCCGGTCGACCCCCATGAGCAGAGCCTCGATGAGATCTTCGATGAATTCAAGAAGGGCGTCGAGGAACATGAGAAGAAGGAAGATGATAGTACCCATTACAACCTCGGCGTCGCTTACCGGGAGATGGGGCTGCTCGACGACGCCATCTCCGAGTTCAATATGACCTCGGAAGGCGAGCCGATGTTCATCCAGAGCCGCTACATGCTCGGCCTGTGCTACCTCGAAAAAGGCGACTTCGAGACCGCCATCCTCGAGATTCAGAACGCCCTGGGGTATTCCTACAGTTTTGGCGAGGCAAGCGAGGAGCGGACGAGCATGCACTACGACTTGGGGCTTGCGTACCAAGGGATGGGGAACGGCAAGGCAGCGCTTGAGGAGTTCCAGAAGGTAAATGATCTCGATCCGCTCTATCGCGAGGTTGCGACGAAGATCCAGGAGCTGCAGGGAGGCGATTTCATTTCCCTCGATTCGATCAAGGAAGACATCGAGAAGGAGATATCCTTCAAGTTCCTGGAAGAAGGCACCAGGATTGATCGGGAAGAAAAGACGAAGAAGTCCAAAAAATGACCTGCCTGTGCCTGAAAAACAGGCACATGCCTATTCGATGGGCATTAGTTCACCCCGTTTCCCTAAATAACATCCTGAAAATACAGAATAATGGTCCTAGCATTGGAATTGCTAATTCCTTCAGCACGGGAGGGTTGTCGCATGAAGAAGATCGAGGCGATCATCAAGCCGTTCAAGCTCGACGAGGTCAAGGATGCCCTGAACGCCATTGGGATTCAGGGGATCACCGTGACCGAGGTCAAGGGCTTCGGCCGGCAAAAGGGCCACACCGAGCTCTACCGAGGAGCGGAGTATGTCGTGGACTTTTTGCCGAAGGTGAAGCTCGAGATCATCGCCTCCGACGGGCTGGTGCCGAAGATCATCGAAACGATTGAGACTGCCGCCAAGACCGGACGGATCGGGGACGGAAAGATATTCGTTACGCCGGTGGAGGAGGTGATCCGGATACGCACCGGAGAGCGGGGTGAATCGGCGATCTAGGGACGCTGAAGAGCGACTGCGTGATTGGGTGATCAGGCTGTCGACTGGCCTCTCAATTACTGATTACTAATTTCATAATCTTTCAGATACAGAACAGACAGGAGGAACACAATGACACCCAAAGAAGTGATCAAGCTGGCAAAAGAGAACAAGGCGGCAATGGTGGACTTCAAGTTCATGGACTATCCGGGACTGTGGCAGCACTTTTCCGTGCCCGTGGACGAGCTGACCGAAGGTATTTTCGAGGAGGGCCTCGGCTTCGATGGATCGAGCATCCGCGGCTGGCAGTCCATCCACACCTCGGACATGCTGGTGGTGCCGGACCCGGAGACGGCAGTGATGGACCCCTTCACCCAGTTCCCGACGCTCTCGCTCATCTGCAACATTGTTGACCCGATCACCAAGGAACGCTACTCTCGCGACCCGCGGTACATTGCCCAGAAGGCCGAGGCTTACCTCAAGTCGACCGGCATAGGCGACACGTGCTACATGGGTCCCGAGCCGGAGTTCTTCATCTTCGACGACGTGCGCTTCGACCAGAACTCCCATGAGGGCTACTATCACATCGACAGCGGCGAAGGCATCTGGAACTCGGGCCGCGTGGAGAACCCGAACCTGGGCTACAAGCCGCGCCACAAGGAAGGCTACTTTCCGGTCCCGCCTATCGACTCCCAGGAGGACATCCGGAGCGAGATGGTGGCGGAGATGCAGAAGGTCGGCATCTACGTCGAGCGGCAGCACCATGAGGTGGCCACCGCAGGTCAGGCCGAGATCGACATCCGGTTCAATCCGCTCGTCAAGTGCGCCGATCAGGTCATGTACTACAAGTACATCATCAAGAACGTGGCCAAGCGCCACAACAAGTCCGTGACCTTCATGCCGAAGCCCCTCTTCGGCGACAACGGCTCCGGCATGCACACACACCAGTCCATCTGGAAGGGCGGCAAGCCCCTTTTCGCCGGCGACCAGTATGCAGGCCTGTCCCAGCTCGCACTCTACTACATCGGCGGCATCCTGAAGCATGCGAAAAAGATCGCGGCCTTCACGAACCCGACCATGAATTCCTACAAGCGGCTCACCCCGGGCTTCGAGGCACCGGTGAACCTGGCCTACTCCAGCCGCAACCGCTCGGCCTCGATCCGCATCCCCATGTACAGCGCCAACCCGAAGGCCAAGCGCGCAGAGGTGCGGTTTCCCGACCCGTCGTGCAACCCCTACCTTGCCTTCGCCGCCATGCTGATGGCGGGCCTCGACGGCATCGAGAACAAGATCGATCCGGGTCAGCCGCTGGACAAGGACATCTACGATCTCTCTCCCGAGGAACTGGCGGGCGTGCCGACCATGCCGGGTTCGCTCGAGGAGGCGCTGGACAACCTTGAGGCGGACCATGACTTCCTGATGAAGGGCGACGTGTTCACCAAGGACGCCATCGAGATGTGGATCAACTACAAACGGACGAAGGAAGTGGACGCGCTCCGGCTGCGCCCTCATCCTTACGAGTTCTTCCTGTACTACGACATCTAGTCTGTCACTCACGACCAGGTGAGCACATGACCGGGACCCGAATCATGGGTCCCGGTCTTTTTGTCTGCGTCTGGAGAGGCAACCCGCATTCCTGTGACCGCGGCCAAGACCGGTGATCCCGGAAACGGCTCTCGACGCGGATCATTTCGGGCGCCGTCTCATGACGCTTGGCAAAGATCATTCCCTCAGGAGATGAGGC
>JBAIYC010000249.1:0-5048 GCA_037916085.1 Nitrospirota bacterium
GCGGAGAACGTGCAGAAGAAGAAGTCGCTTTTCATCGGGAAGTTGGAGACCGCCGTCGCGTCGCCGCTCGTGACCATCATGGACAACGGGCTTCTGGAAGAAGGACTGGGGACAGCACCCTGCGACGACGAGTTGGTTCCCATGCAGAAGAAGAAGGTCGTCGATCAGGGGCGACTTGCGCTTTTCCTGTACAATGCGTACACGGCCAAGAAGGACCGGACCGCGTCTACCGGGAACGGGATGCGCGGCGGGTTCAAGGGAGTGCCGGGCGTCGGTATCACGAATCTCTATATCGAGCCGGGGAACATCTCCCCGGAAGAGCTGCTGTCTTCCACGTCGCGCGGGCTATATGTGACCGAGATCATGGGCTCGCACACCGCCAACCCGGTGTCCGGGGATTTTTCCGTTGGAGCGACGGGTTTCTGGATCGAGAAGGGAAAGAAGGCCTACCCGGTGCGCGAGATCACCATCTCCGGGAACATCCTCGACCTCATGCGGAACGTCGATGCAGTCTGCAGCGACCTCAGGTTCTCCGGACGCGTGGGAAGCCCGACCCTCCGCATCAGAGAACTGTCAATCGGCGGGAAGTGAATTGGTCCGCAGACCTTCTCCTCGTTAGGCCGGCACGTACCTTTTCTCGTAAGACTCTATTCGCCGTACTTTCCTGCATATCCCCTTAGCATCCTTGACGTTGCAGGGCCCTGCGGGAGGCATAACCCTGTTGCACTACCAGGTCCCCGTTCATCCTATCTTGTTGTCTCTCCTCCGTCATCTGCTTTCCATCTTCTGATCTTCCCCAGGCCAGACTTTCTTCTCGATCCTCTCCAAAAGTTGAGCGAACGTGTCTTTGTCGGTCGCCGCACAGGTGACGCCGTCGAACCGTGCGGCGATCGCCTTTGCCCAGGCGGGGCTTACGAGGTCCACCTTGTTGAGGACGGTGAGACGGGGGATCTGGTCGAGGCCGATCTCGCGGAGGATTGTGTCCACCGATTCCATCTGCTGTTCGAACCGGGGATTGCTGATATCAACGATGTGCAGGATCAGGTCTGCGTCGCGCATCTCATCCAGCGTTGCCCGGAAGGCGCCGAGCAGGTCCTCCGGCAGGTCCCGGATGAACCCGACAGTGTCGGTGATCACTACCTCGCGCTCGCGAGGAAAACGGAGCCTCCGTGTGGCCGTGTCGAGCGTCGCGAAGAGCAGGTCTTCGGCCTTGACGTCCGAGCGTGTGAGGTTGTTGAAGAGCGTCGATTTGCCCGCGTTGGTATAGCCGGCGATGGAAACGATGGGAATTGCGCTCCGCACCCGCCGCTCCCGGCGCTGGGTGCGGGCTCTGCCGAGCGATGCCAGTTGCTTTTCGAGCCGCCGGATCCTGTCCCTCGCTCGTCGCATGTCGATCTCGAGCCGCGTCTCGCCGGGACCCCTGCCGCCGATGCCGCCCGTGAGGCGGGAGAGTGCGGTGGAACGCTCGGAAAGCCGGGGAAGCCGGTACTTGAGCTGGGCCAGTTCCACCTGGACCTTGCCGTCGCCGCTGTGGGCGCGCCGGGCGAAGATGTCCAAGATGAGCTGGGTGCGGTCGACGACGCGCATCTCGGTCATATCGCCGATGGACCTGACCTGGGCGGGGGAGAGGTCCTGGTCGAAGACGATGAGGTCCGCACCGAGCTGCTGGGAGCGGATGATCAGGTCCTTCAGCCTGCCCGCGCCCATGAGCGTGCGGGGGTTGATGTCGTGGGGCCGCTGGATGACCGTGTCCAGAACCGTGATGCCGTCTGACCGCGCCAGTTCCTTCAATTCCTCGATCGAGTCCTCCTGTTCGTTGCGGCTCGCCTTCGACACGCTCACCAGGATCGCCCGGTCTTTCTTGGCGACTTCGACGGCGGCCTGAGCCCGCTCCATCTGACGTTCGATGTCAGCGATGAGATCGGCAGCATCGAGGGTCACGGCGTGCACGGATCGGGCTGGGAGGACCTCGTAGAGCTTGCCGTCGGGATTCGGCGGGAGCAGGTGGGCGATCGAGATGCTGCCGGGGAGCCCGTCGGGACGGACCTGGAGCGACGCAATAAGGTCAAGGCGCAGGAGGGCAAGGTCCGTCAGGTCCTCCTGGTTGAGCGGCTGGTCGTTCAGGTGGGTATGGACAAAACGGACGCCGCGAAGTCGTTTCTGGCCGAGGCGGTAGGCCGAAAGGTCGGGGATGAGGATGCTCCGGTCATTGCCGACGAGGACGAGCCGGACGGAGCCCGATCGGTCGATGATGAGGCCGACCTGACGGCCGATCGCAGCGGAAGCTTCTGTCAGCGACCGTGCGGCCTCGGGAGAGACCACCGAGGCGGGAGGGGTCTTCCTTCGGTAAAGATGTTCAAGCATCCGGGTCTCTGCAGGTTTCAGCCCGGAGGTATTGCCGTAAACTGAGGGAATGAGTTGCTCCTTCTTTCACGTTCTCGCAGAAGCAGGCGAGAGAAAAAGGTGCTCAGGGCACCCCGGTCTCGCGAATGCCTACTTCACTACATAGACAATATCGTGCTCGCGGACGTGATCCACGACCTTGATCCCCACGCTCTGGCCGGGGCTCGCGCGATCGACATGCTTGTGTTCATATTCCATGGAAGCAATCTGCTGGGTGATGTCGGTGGTGTGGCCCTTGACGCGGATCGTATCGCCGGACCGGAGCTCACCAGTGTTCACCTGCACCACGGCGACGCCGAGATGGCTATAGTAGTGCGTCACCACTCCCACGGCCACTTCCTGCGTAGCCGGCTCTTCCACCGGAGGGATACTGCCGAATGGAGGACCCGGTTCGATAGTAGGCGGTTTCTTGACTGTAGCGGCACTCGCGGGAGCTTTTTTCTTAGGAGCCGGCCTTGCAGGGCGCTTGGCTGCAGGTTTCCTGGAGGAGGGCTTCTTTGTCGCCTTCTTTCGAGCGGGGCGCGGAGCTTGCTTCTTGGCAGTTGCCTTCTTCTTTGTCGATGCTTTCTTTCGTGCTGGCATGGAACGATCTCCCTCCGGCAGGATTCATCGGCGCACGATGCGGTCGGGATCAGGCGACCGGTATGTGTTCTCAAAAAAATTGTAGCAAAAAAAAGTCAAATAGCAAGCGCAAAAGGCGGTTTCTTGCCCTTCGCAGGAGACCGGCTACATGAGCTTCGAATCAGTCAGAAGCGCCCGAGAAGCTGATGCACAGGCCAGCCTGCCTTCGACCAGCATGCATGAGCCTCGGCTTCTTTCCGGTTGACGGAGCCGGACCGATGGATTATCATTCGGCCCAGTTATCATGATGAGAATCCTGTTCATCAAGCTCTCTGCCATCGGAGATGTGGTGCAGACGCTTCCGGCGCTGGAGGCGATCAAGAGGACCTTTCCCGACAGCGAGATCGACTGGGTGGTCGAAGAGGCCGCAGCCGGGATACTGGAAGGACATCCCTTGATCCACCGCCTGCTGATCTCGCGAAGGAGGTCTTGGTTTCGCATGCTGATGCGGCCAACCACGCTCCCGGCGGGATTTCGCGCGGTCCTGGCATTCGTAACGGCACTGAGGGCAGTGCGCTATGACATTGCCATCGATTTCCAGGGTCTCCTGAAGAGCGGCATCCTTATAGGCCTTGCACGTGCCGAACGCAAGATCGGCTTCGACCGTACGAGGGAGCTGTCCTACCTGTTCCTGAACGAACGTCTTCCGGCCTATGACATCGAGAAACACGCTTTGGAGCGGTATCTTGATATCGCGAAGTACCTGGGTGCCTCGGAGCTCTCGCCGAAGTGCACGCTTCCGATCGAACGGGAGAGCATCGTCATGGAGTCGCGCATTGCGCAGGTCGTCACGCCGGGGAACAGGCTTGTGGTGGTGAACCCGATGGCCCGTTGGACGACGAAACTGTGGGAGGACGAGAAGTTCGCGCGTCTCGCCGACCGGCTGATCACGGAACGCAGGGCGACAGTCATTTTCACCGGAGGCACCGAGGACCGCCAGGTGATCGCCGGGATCATCGGCCGGATGGGCGGAAGGGCGTTGAACTGGGCGGGGGAAACATCGCTGAAAGAGCTGGCTGCGCTGGCGGCTCTTGCTGATGTCTTTATCACTACCGACACCGGACCGATGCATCTTGCCGCAGCTGCGGGCGGACGGGTTATTGCGCTCTTCGGTCCGACCGCTCCCTGGCGAACCGGGCCACACGGTTGCGGACACATCGTCGTGAGGAAGGGTGTTTCCTGCTCGCCCTGCTTCGGGAGGAACTGCAAGGAAGGTCTTCGCTGCATGCAGGCCATCACGGTGGATGATGTGATGGATCACCTGCCCTGGTCTTAGCAGGAACGGGCCGTCTCGACGGTCCGGAGGACATAGCGGACGATCTGGTCCAGTGGAAGGCGGCGGTCGTCGAGTGCCCAGAAATAGAAGGCGTCGAGGGATGCGAAGGCGCCGTAGGCTGCACGGTGCGATGCAAGGACCGCCTGGGCGGCGGGGTCCGTCACGATCTCACCTTGCTCTACGAGGCGGTCGAGATGGCGCGGGAACGCTGCGAGCCATACGGAATAGATCGAGGAGTTCTCCTTCCTGACCTTGTTCTTCAGCAGGTTCAATGCCAGGCGGTAGAGCTGCTCCTGATCGGTGATCGTATGCTCCGGGTCAACAAGGATGGAATGCATGCCGATGGCCTGAATGATCTCGGCGTATTTGCCCCGCTCGAACTGATCGTTGATGTAGGACAAAAGTCCGTTAAGATTGGCTGCACTGGTCACGCGGACGAGCTCGGGCATCGATGCCTCCTTGGGGATGTTGAATCATAACCTCAGTGAAAATCGTATCTCAAATCACATTGGGAATCAAGTATTATTTCCACGGAGTCTGGTGCTTCACCAGGCGGCCACTTCTCTGATCCCTTCCTCTTCCCCAACCTGAAGCAGACCGTACTCACCGGAAACAGTCTACATTCCCCTTGACTTTGAACCAGTTGTGCTCTATAGTATCGCTCGTTCAGGAGGTGTCTATGACCAAGGCAGATATCATCTCTGAGGTCTTTGACAAGGTCGGCCTGCCGAAGCAGGATGCCGAAGAA
>JBAIYC010000250.1:0-3329 GCA_037916085.1 Nitrospirota bacterium
CCGCGTGTTTCCGGAGTTCGTCGAGCGATATCAGGTACTTCCCGTTCTCCATCCTTCCGTTGATCCGTATCGGATAACAGCCTCCGATGCCTTTCTCCAGCCGGTAGATCGAATAGCGCATGTCGCAGGCACGGCAGTGCACGTAGCCCTCCTTGCACTCATAGCCCAAATGCTTCGGATAGCAGGTAACGCACGCATCGAGGTAGGAAGCGATCCCCGTGGCCAGCTTCAGGACAAAGAAATTCACGTTCCTGTTCTCATGGCGGTACGTGAAGAAGCGGGGGACGTCGGTCTCGAGTGATGCCTCGTCGATCACGATATCCGAGCCCTGTTGGGGCGCAGGAGGATAGTGCGGCTGGCGTGAACACGATACAGTCATGATCGCCGATGAAAAGACGATCATTGCGACGATCGGCCGGATTAGCCATCGATCCCATATCATAGTGCATGCTACCATGGCGGGCAGCGCCCGGCAAGAAGGAGGTCTTCTCAGCCCGGACGCAAAGCCGTTATCGTCGTTCTTTGCCCGCTTCTTCGCGCGCTGCTGCAAGGACGTCGGCCCAGGAGACCAACGATCCTTTGTACTCTTTGATGAAAGCCTCGGCAGCGGCCTTGGTTGAAAATGCCCATGACGGACGCTCTGTCATGACGCCGTGCTTTGTGCCTCCCGCGACCCAGAATGCCTGTTCGGCATCGAGGAGGACCCTCGTATCCCGATCGGCGACCAGAAGGGCCTTGACCTTGCGTGAACTGTTCGCGTCCATCTCGATCACGGCGCAATGCAAGCTGCAAACGCCTGCCTCCGAACCGTCCTCATACCGGATCAGCATCCTGCTGTAGCCAAAGGCCTTCCTGTCCATTCCACAGAAGACGCAGGAACGGTGCGCGTCGATGTCGTCAAAGGCCAGGACAAGCCGGCAGCAGAGGGCGAGCGCAATGACGATGAGAAACGTGAATGGTTTTCTGTGCATTTGATCCTCCTTGTCCGGGATCGGCGCCGCTCAGGGCAGGGCGTCAAGAGCCGCCCGGAGACGGGTGCCGTCCTTGAAATCCTCGTTCATCCGCACCACCCCGCTCTTGTCGATGACGACCGTGATCCCCATCGTTGCCTTGTAAAGGCCGAGCACCGTCTGGTCAATATCGGCAAGGACCGTGAAGCCAGATCCATCAAAACCGTTCGCGATCTCAGCGTTCCGCGCCTCAGCAACGCTGCCGGAGACATAGTCCACGGCAAAGAACCTGACGTCGGGATAGTTCGGGATGAACCCGCTTTGCATGGCGCTCATGTGCGTGTCGCAGACCGGGCACCACATCGTAAAGTACAGCACAACGCCGCGGACCGCTGTCGAAGTCAGCGCGGTCGACAGCGTGACGCTCGTGCCGAGCGTATCGGGCAGGGTGAAGTCGGGAGCGTTCTGTCCTACTGCCGGACCTGTTGTGCCGGGCACCGCCGGGGTGCGTTTGTCGCTTCCCGACGGGTAGAGGTCGTTCGTCATGCTGCCGCATCCGACCAGGAGGATCGCAATAATCGCCAGGGCCTGTGCCCATCTAGCGGAAACCATAGCTGACCCCCAGCGTGTAGATATCGGTGCAGGGGAAGTTCTTGCCCCAGCCGTCCTCGCGGACCGCATGGTTCCAGGCGATCCGTGCGCTCCAGTCGTGGTCGGTGCTTGAGTAGGCAAGAGTGGCACCGACGGAATCCTTCCGGAACCCGCTGTCGGGATTACGAGCGCCGTTGATGGTCGCATCCGCTTCCTGGATCTGCGAAAGCGACGCGGTCGCAGTCACCGTGTCCCCGGCGGAACCGGGATAGAAGATGTAACTCGCGGACAGACAGGCCGACGTTCGGTCGCCTAGTTTCTTCCGGTACGGCTCGACATACCTGCCGTATTCCTCGTTGACCGACCGTTCGAGATAGGTCCCATAGCTCAGGGACAGCGAGGCGCTCCAGGGATGGATGGTCTTCGTTACGATCACGTTGCCGTCGAGCCGGTAGAATCCCCGGCCGGTCACGTCGAAGCTGCTCAGCACGTTGTCGTACGGAGAGATGCCCGTCGGGACGAGCAGGGAAGGCCCAATCACGACCGACGGCGTCAGGTCCTTCAGGTTCCGGACCCTCCAGGCCGACGTGTCGTCCAGGGCTTCATACCAGAGACTGAACGTGGTGTCACCGAGGCCGTTCGTGTGCGAAGAAAGGCCGGAGTACTGGTTGCTGTTCCAGACATAGGGGAGGGAGACGCTCGTCTGCCAACGCTGTCCCAGGCGGTGAGCATATCCCAGGTTCAGGCGGTATTGCCTGAGGTCCGACCCCGGCGGATCGAGCGTATACTTTCCGTTCTGGTTCCAGAAGCCGTTATAGATCTCGGCGTCGACAGAAACATCGATCAAGTCATGAAAGTACTTCGGCATGACCAGCGCCGTGCCTCCGCTCCCGCCACAGCATGAACCGGCCCATGCCGGACGAAAAGAGAAGAGCGCAGCTCCCAGAACGAGGGCCGCGCAGAATAGTGTGATTGCTACGCGCACGAGAGCGTACATTGTTACGGAGTCACCGTGAATGTCGCGTAGGCATTGGCTCCTGACGGTGCACTGCCGTTCGTGGTCTTGTCCTCGCCGTTCACGTTCAGTTTGACATAGATTGTTCCGGTCTGTCCCGATACGAGACCCGTCAGGCCGCCGATTGCCCAGTGGCCTTGCGAGGTTTCGACCGCAGGCGTCGAGGTCCACGACGATCCATCGGTGGATGCAAAGACATTGACGGCAGTGACGCTCCAGGGCATGTTCATCTGGTCATGCAGTGTGGTCGTCACCATGGTGGAGATGGCCGGATAGCTCATCATGCTTTCCTTGGCTGCGATGAAGAGATTGAATGTCGATGTTGCTCCGGTCGTCAATCCGTCCCTGAAGAGATAGTACGTCCTCTGCTCGGAGCCCATCATCGACCCCATTAGGTCAGCTTGCCCCTTCAGGCTCGCCCGCACCGTGGCGGAGCCCATGGCCATTCCTACTGCCGGATAGAACGTCGCCGACTCGCCGCCCATACCCATGCCGATCATGACCTTGAGCTCCCAGTAGCCCATGCCGGGGCCGCTTGCCATGAGATAATAGACCCTGCAGGAGTACGTGCCGTCGCCGTTATCGATGATCGTATCGACCGGGGTCGCGTGGCCCATGGTTGCCATATGCATCAGCGGCATGAGCGAGAGCATAAGACCGGTCACCCCGTTACCAGTGTTCCTGTCCCTCACCCGGATCGTGAACGATGTCTTGCCCATTTGTGCAGGCATCATGCCAGGGATGTATTCCACCCGGTAGCTGTCCGTCAGGGC
>JBAIYC010000251.1:0-4104 GCA_037916085.1 Nitrospirota bacterium
GCGGCCTGGAAGGTCCGTGGATCTATCCGGAACATTACCTGTCCCTTCTTCACGAGATCCCCTTCCTTGTACAACTGCTTGGTGAGATACCCCTGGACCTGGGCGCGGATCACGGCATTGACCGAGCCGTCCATGCTGCCAACCCATTCCTTCGTCACCTGCACATCCTGCTTGGCCACCTGGGCGACATCGACGTCGGGAGGTGCGGCGACCTTGACTTCCTTCTTACAGCCGGAGACCATCGAGCCCAGCAGGGCTACGACGATAAGACCACGAACCGTGCGCGAGGCCATCGTTTCGAGGGACCAGCCTATCAGCTTCTGCACCGTGCTACGCATCCAGCACCTCCCGAAGGGAACTAGATATTTCGGCAAAGGGTGGGACGTCCACCTTCTTCGATCACGCCGCCCGAACGGTCTTGATCTTCTCCATGCCGGCCCGTTCCGTCACGGCATTGATCCGAACATCCGGCCGCTCGTTCAGGAGCGTCAGCGCACCGAGGAGCACGCTAAAAGAGGCGGTTCGGACATGACGGTCGAAGT
This sequence comes from Nitrospirota bacterium, assembly GCA_037916085.1. Lineage (GTDB taxonomy): Bacteria > Nitrospirota > UBA9217 > UBA9217 > UBA9217 > JAKAHZ01. The sequence continues at coordinate 543 of JBAIYC010000251.1, forward strand.
CCTCTTGGGAATCCCATTCCTCCATCAGCAGGAACGCATCGGCATTCTCCGTGTCGATGAACACATCGCAGGCACGGCACCCACGCTCCTTCCGCGCCATTCCGGAGAAGGCACTCACCGTTTGCAGCATCTCCTGACGCTTTTCCTGAGGCACGATCATTTTGAATGTAGCGATGACCATGGCACGCTCCTTGTTACAGTTAAAGATGTCCCTTTCATTTTCGTCGTGTGTGCACCCCTGCAATGCATACTGATGTGGTGCATGCAAAAGCGCTAAAGGAGAGTAACGGAGGACATAGTTCAAACAGCGTGCCTGCCCGGGACGGAAGGACACTATTCCCTAAGTCTTTGAAATGGATTTGAACTTTCGAACAGAACAGCGCGGAACGGCAAATGAGGATGGGCGGCCGCCCCCGACATTTCATGGCAGCCACGATATTTCGAGGGGGGGAGTGCTGAATACGAACGTATCTTTAGGAAAAGGACGTCTTCCGGTCGGGGCGGGATATCCCGAGCTTCTGCAAGCGGGAACGCAGGGTGCTTGGATTGAGGCCCAGGAGGCTGGCGGCACCCTGACTTCCCTCAATGCACCAGCCGGTCCGCTCCAGGACCTTCAGAATGTGCTCTCGCTCCACATCGATGATGCTAAGGGGACCGCCGTTACCCGCAACCAGCTTGGCTGTATCTATCTTCTCAGCCAACCGCAGTACAGACCCGCGAGATGTGATCACGGCCCGTTCGATCACGTGTTCCAACTCCCGGATGTTCCCGGGCCATGCGTAATCCTGGAGCGCCTTCATCACGTCCCGGGGAATCTTCGTGATCGCCCTGCCCATCTTTCTGCTGAATTTCTTCACGAAATGGTCGGCAAGCAGAGGGACGTCATCCTTCCTCTGCCGGAGAGGAGGAATGGTGATGGGGAAGACATTCAACCGGTAATACAGGTCCTCCCGGAACCGGCCCTTTGCGATCTCGTCCGGCAGGTTCCGGCTGGTGGAGGCAATGATACGGACATCCACTTTCATCGTATGGGGACTTCCCAGGCGCTCGAATTCTCCGTCCTGGATCACGCGCAGGAGCTTTGCCTGCAGTTCCAGAGGCAGTTCCCCGATCTCGTCAAGGAAGATCGTTCCCTTATCGGCCACTTCGAACCGCCCCATCTGCCGGACGTGAGACCCGGTAAAGGCACCCTTCTCCCTGCCGAAAAGCTCGCTCTCGATGAGATTGGCGGGAAGTGCGGCGCAGTTCACCGTGATCAGTGGACGGTCCTTGCGCGGGCTCCTCTTGTGAAGGGCGTGGACGACCACTCCCTTTCCTGTCCCGGTCTCTCCCAGGACGAGGACCGTCGCATCGGTGTCCGCAACCTGTTCCATCCGGTACAGTACGTAGCGCAGGCCGTCGCTCTCACCGATGAGGTCGTCGAAGCTCCTCTCCATGCTGATATCTTCACGAAGATAGATGTTCTCGGCCTCGGCTCGCTCTTTCAACTGCTCGATCTCGGAGATGGCCGAAAGGAGTTCCTCGTTCGCCTTCTTCCGGGCAAGCGCATTCGCGAATACCTGCGCGACGAGCGACAGCTGTTTCGCGAGGGGCTCCGACCAGTCCCTCTCCTCCCTCATTGCCGCGAAGGACAACGCTCCGAACACCGCCTCTCCCCCCACGGCTAGAGGGATCAGCATGGTGGACCTCGTCTCGTACAAGCGGAAGGACTCACGGTCCCGGGCTGCTTCCGGCGGGAGATCTGCCAATCTTGCAATAAGGACCGTCACACCGGCAGCGATCTTCTTCAGCGACCAGGGGAAATGCTCCTTCGCCCGCATGTGATCGGGAACCGGCGGGCTTCCCGGCGGCTGATGCACGTGGGTAAGAAGGAACTCCCCCGCTTCTTTCTTGGAGAACAACCAGAGCGTGGAACGATCCAGCCCGAGACATTCGCATACGCGGCGCTGGCTTTCCTGGATCGCCTGGTTCACCCGGTCGGCCGGCATGTTGATGAATCCCGACGATATCTCCGACAGCATCTTTTCAAAGCGGAGCTGGGCTTCCAGCTCTCTGCGGAGATATATTTCCGATTGCGTCATTGCCTCGTTCCCTCGTGGCTCCTGCCGAATCATCTGGATGCGCTGCCGTCATATCCATCGGCAGCGGCACGGTAGTGTCGGGCCACTCGCTTCTTTACCCGGAAGAGCCGATGCTCTCCAATAATTGCGCGAAGATACTATGACGACCGAGTGCATCTTGTTACGATCTGTTGCAGAAATCTTACAAAGATGATGAGGAACACTCAAACGGAATATGAGAACTCGGTATCCAGATTATGGCACTTCACTTATAGTTGTTCTAATATAGCAGAAAAAATCCAGTAGATTACAAAAAAGGACACTGCACTGCATGAAATGGCCGGGAGCAGATAATTCTTTTGTATTGCAACGGCAAGATGTGCAGCCGCATTCCGCCTCAGGTTCGTCCCACTGACAAGCCGGACATCATGCAAATCGTCAGGATCCTATGAAAAGCACCACGACCGAGCGCGCCTCGGCCCGATATGTAGAACCGGATATGGTCGGCGACTCCCGCCACGGAGCGATATCCTGGGGAGAGCCCAGAGCCGTGTCGATCCACCGGCGCCACCGCCGGCCGGTCTCCAGGAGCGGAAGTTCGAAATCGAGCGGCTCCCAGTAGGCGTTCAGGATCAGATGCATGACCAGCCCCTCCTTCTGCAGCTCTGCGGTGAAGGCAATGCTGTGGGAATGGCTGCTCCAGTCCGGCTGGCCGAGCTTCGTCCCATGCCACGTGCATTTCGCCTGCCGGAGCATCTGGCTCAGGCTCATCCGCTCCTTCTCGTGCTCCACATCCCGGAGGCGCCTCCGCTCTATGAGAAGCTGCACGAAACGAAGGACGTCTGGGTGCGTAGCGGCCTGCGACCAGTCGAACCAGCCGATCTCGTCGTCCTGACAGTAGGCGTTGTTGTTGCCGCGCTGGGTCCGGCGGACCTCATCGCCCATCAACATCATGGGCATTCCGATAGAGAGGAGCGTGACGGTCAGGAAGTTCTTTACCTGCCGGCTCCTGAGCTTCTCCACCTCGGGATCGTCCGTGGGCCCCTCGACGCCGCAGTTCCAGCTCCGGTTGTCGTTCGCGCCGTCGCGGTTCTCCTCGCCGTTCGCCTCGTTGTGCTTGTCGTTGTACGAAACAAGGTCGTTCAGCGTGAAACCGTCATGGCAGGTGACGAAGTTCACGCTCTGTTCGGGCTCGCGCTCCTCGTGGCCGAAGATCTCGGGGCTGCCGATCAGCCGGTCTGCGAAGCGCGCAACGGAGCCCTCGGCGCCGCGGAAGAAGTCCCGGACATCGTCGCGGAACTTTCCGTTCCATTCCTTCCAGCTGTCGCCGATGAAGCTGCCCACCTGGTAGAGGCCTGCCGCGTCCCAGGCCTCGGCGAAGAGCTTGGTGCCCGCCAGGATGGGGCTCGTCTCGATGTCCCACAGCACCGGGGGGTTCGCAAGGGGCGTCCCCTCCTCGTCGCGCGTCAGGATCGACGCCAGGTCGAACCGGAAGCCGTCGA
>JBAIYC010000252.1:0-5148 GCA_037916085.1 Nitrospirota bacterium
TTCCCTCCGCACGTCGGACAGACGGTCTCGCGGAAGGACGGGGACTCGGCCAAGGGGGAAAGCCCCTTTCCAGTGAACTCAACGTCCGTGGGTAGAACGACGGGCAGGTCCTTCTCGGGCAACGGCACGGTGCCGCAGGCTTCGCAGTAGACAACGGGGATGGGCGTGCCCCAGTAGCGCTGGCGCGACACACCCCAGTCGCGGAGCCGCCAGTTCACCGTGCGTTTCCCGAACCGTTGCTTCTCGACGTGATCGGCGACCTTTTCCTTCCCTGCAACGTTCGGTATGCCGTCGAAGGGACCCGAGCTCACCATGGTCCCTTCCTCCACATAGGCAGCCTTCATCGTGGCCGCATCAAGGTCCTTCGCCCCGTTCTGGATCACAACGCGGACCGGGATGCCGTACTTCTTTGCGAACTCGAAGTCCCGCTGGTCATGGGCCGGCACGGACATGATAGCGCCGGTGCCGTAGTCCATGAGCACGAAGTTCCCGACCCAGACCGGCACCTTCTCGTTGTTCAGGGGGTTGACGGCATAGGCCCCGGTGAAGACACCTTCCTTCTCCTGCGACTCATCGGTGCGCACGGCTTTCTCGAGCCGCATGACGCGCTGCACGAAGCTCCGCACCGGCGCTGCCTCCGGCTTTCCCTGGATGAGCGTCTCGACAAGCGGATGCTCGGGAGCGATGCTCATGAACGTGACGCCATAGAGCGTATCGGGCCGGGTCGTGAAGATCGTAAGCTTCTCGCCCGTCCCTTCCACGGTGAAGTCCACCTCGACTCCTACGGACCGCCCGATCCAGTTCCGCTGCATGGTGAGCACACGCTCGGGCCAGCCCGGGAGCTTGTCACAGTACTCCAGGAGCTCTTCGGCATAGGCGGTGATCCGGAAGAACCACTGTTCCAGCTCCTTGTGCGTCACCACCGAGCCGCACCGCCAGCACTGCCCGTTCTCGACCTGCTCGTTCGCCAGGACCGTGTTGCAGGAGGGGCACCAGTTCACATAGGACCGTTTCTTGTAGGCAAGGCCCTTCTCGTACATCTTGAGGAAGATCCACTGGTTCCAGCGGTAGTACTCCTCGAGACAGGTGGTCACCTCCCGGTCCCAGTCGTAGGACAGGCCCATGCGCTTCAGCTGCTTATCGCGCATGAAACCGATGTTCTCGAGCGTCCACTGCCGCGGATGGATCCTGTGCTTGATCGCCGCGTTCTCCGCAGGAAGACCGAAGGCGTCCCACCCCATGGGATGGAGCACGTTGAAACCGCGCATCCGCTTGTACCGCGCGACCACGTCGCCGATGGAGTAGTTCCGCACGTGTCCCATGTGGATCCTGCCCGAGGGATAGGGGAACATCTCCAGGCAATAGTACTTGGGCCGGCCGGGATCCTCGGCGACCTTGAAGGTCCGCTCATCGGACCAGTACTGCTGCCACCGCAGCTCTATGGCCTTTGCATCGTACCGCTCTTCCAACAGCATCCTCCCTGGTGCGGCGGTCCCTCAGGACCGCTCGGTCGGGGTCCCCTTCTGAGTGCGAACGAACTGTTCGATCACGACCATCGTCTTGGTATCGAGGTTCATGAACTGGATACCGTAGCGGTGCCGCCCCCCCGTCCCGGGGACCGACCTCACGACCTGTCCTTCAACCTTCACCTCGCTATGGCCAATATGGAAGTGGCACTGAAGCCGGTCGCCTTGACGATAGGCATGCTTCGTCTCGATCAACATCCCCGAAATGCTGATGTTCTCCGATGAAGCGAACGTCCGGTGTTCCCCTCCCCGCCCGTCGTCGACGGACACCCGGAGCAGCACGCGCATGTGCTTGCGCCGCGGCACGACGATCAGCTCGGATACCCGCATGAACAGGTCCGCGACGTCCACGGGCTTCCCGACGACCGCGTTGGCGCCTGCGTCACGGCACTGCGACCGGGACGCCTCCGGACCATCACAGGCCATGATGATCGAGACGTCCCTGAGCGCGGCATCACCTCGGATCTTCTTCAGCAGAGCCGCCCCGCCCATTGCCGGCAGCGCGAGGTCGGAGATGATCACGTCCGCTTTCTTGTCCCGGTGCATCTCGAGGATCTCTTCCGATGTGCGCGCGGGGTACAGAGTGACGCCGCCCCGGCTGAACAGCGATTGTGCGCCACCGATCGACTCTAAGAGGCTCTTTGCGATGATGATGACCTTCTTCACGGCTTCCTCTCCCCTGTATGATCCTCGCCCACCCGTGCGGCGCTACTCCCGGACCCAGCCGGGATAGGCATCCGCTCTCCGCGCTTCTTCGGGAAGCTCCACGTCAAGCTGGTGCTGCAGGCGCGTGATCTTCTTCTCGATCTTTGCCTTCTTCTTGTCCCGGCTCGCCTGCGTCTTCTTCCTGCTCTTCGCAGACTGTTTCTTCGGCACGGTTTCGTCGTCCCGCTCCTGCTTGACGATGAGATCGTGCTCGTCCTGCAGCTCCCGGATCTGGCGGCGAAGGTTCTCGGCCCGCTTGTGCCAATATTCCTCACCCCGGCCGTGCTTGTCCTTGTGTTCCTGCGTCTTGACAACGGAAGACGGCCGCCCGGTCGGCTGCTGCGCCGTGCTCACCCGGTCATCCCGCATTTCCACCGGCCTTGCTGCCTGCCGGTACTCGGCAGGGATCTTCTCTTTTTCGTTGGTGTAGAACTGCCTTCCCTCCCGGTCCGTCCACTGATAGAACTCGGCGCGCGCTTGGACGGCCGTTACGGCAACTGCGAATATCACGAGCAGAAACAGTCTTTGCATGCGTCCCTCCGGCCGTAGAATGGTAGTGGAGCCTCCTCCAGCAGGAGCCGAAGGCTCCTCGAAGAAAGCGACCTCCCGCGACATTCAGCATCCCCCCGCGGGTGCAGGGGATTCGCTGTCGCAGGGAATAAATAGCACAAATGACTATGGGGCGCAAGATTTTTTATTGAACTGACGGGCACGTTAATGCTATAGTGCTGGTCTGCAAACTCGAAATCCGAATTTCGCAGTTCGAAGTGATCCAGGACCTCCCGGCGCGGATCCCCTGCAGAGATCACAGCGTGCCTCTGCCGAAATGAGATAATCGTACCTCACCTGAGCCCATGCCCCTATGCCCAAGCCGGTCGTCGCCATAGTCGGACGTCCCAACGTCGGCAAATCGACGCTCTTCAACCGCATCGTCGGCAGAAACCTGGCGATCGTCGAAGATCTGCCCGGCGTGACACGGGACCGGAACTACGCCGACGCCCAGTGGGAGGGTCGGCGGTTCCTGCTCGTAGACACCGGAGGGTTCGAGCCCGAGACCGCGGACCCCATGTACCTCAAGATGCGGGAACAGACGTCGCTGGCCATCGAGGAGGCGGACTACATCATCTTCCTCATGGACGGACAACAGGGTCTCCTGCCGGCCGACACAGAGGTGTCCCAGCGGCTGCGCGCCTCGGGAAAGCCCGTGATCTACGCCGTGAACAAGGTGGACGGCGCGCGGCATGAGGGGCTCCTGCCCGAGTTCTACCGTCTGGGTGTCGATATACTTCTCCCCCTCTCGGCGCGCCACGGCGCCGGATTCTCCGATCTCATGGACCAGATCGCGAAGTTCCTCCCGGAGCCACCCGTTGCAGAAGAGGAGCCGGGAAAGGCTCCGCCGCGCGTCGCGATCATCGGACGGCCGAACGTCGGCAAATCCTCCTTCGCGAACTCGCTCCTCGGCGAGAACCGCATGATCGTAAGCCCCGTCTCGGGCACGACGCGCGACTCCGTGGACAGCATCTACCGCTACTACGGCCGGGAGTATGTCCTCGTCGACACCGCGGGCATCAGGAGCCGCGGCAGGGTCAGCCAGGGCGTGGAGAAGTACAGCGTCATGCGCGCCATGAAGAGCGTGTCCCGCTGCGACGTGGCCCTTGTGCTCCTCGACGCGTCGGAAGGGGTCACGGAACAGGACGAACGCGTCGTCGGCCTTGCCCACGAGGAGGGCAAGGGGATCATCATCATCCTGAACAAGTGGGACCTCGTGGAGGACAAGGAGCAAGCCTACAAGAGGTTCATGGACGATGTTCGGCTGCGGCTCAAGTTCGCTGCCTACGCCCCCGTGCTCACCATCTCTGCCCTCACGCGCCAGCGCGTCACCAAGGTCTTCGACGAGATCGACCGCATCGTGGAGCAGCGGGAGAAGCGGGTCCCCACGGCGGAGCTCAACCGGGTGTTCGAACGGCTCACGGCGATGCACGAGCCGCCCTTATACCGAGGAAAGCGGGTGAAGTACTTCTACATCGCCCAGGTAGGGGTCAAGCCGCCCACTTTTGTCGTCTTCGTTAACTACCCGGAAGGCGTCCACTTCTCCTACCTCCGGTATATCGAGAACCACCTGCGCGAGGCCTTCGGTTTCGACGGAACGCCCATCAGGATCTTCGCGAAACGAAGACGCGAGGAGGGACCGGAGAGGAAAGGACCGCCGGGATCGAGGACGAGAAGGATCCCGGCGAGGACTAGGAAAAGCACCTGAAGCGGCGCACTGCCGCAGAAGTGACCGGCATCGCGGCACCCGGCACGGACGACGTGATTCATCGTGGCCGCTGTACGTTCTCTATCTCTAAACCGTCGCTTTATCCTTGAAGTATGCCGCCAGAGCTTCGGCGGACCTCTTGTTCATCCCCTTGACGGATGCCAGCTCCCCGACCGCTGCCTGCCGGATCCTCTCGACGCTGCCGAAATGGCGCAGCAGCGCCTTCCTGCGCGCATCTCCGATGCCGGGGACATCGTCCAGTTCTGACCGGACCGCGCGTCTCTCCCGAAGCTTCCGGTGGTACGTGATGGCGAAGCGGTGCGCCTCATCCCTCACACGGGCGACAAGGTGCGTGGTTGCGCTTGTCGGCTCCAGGATGACGGGTTCTTCTACGCCGGGCAGAAAGATCCGCTCGAATTCCCGTTCGGTCCCTTCCTCGCCCGAGCGGGCCTTGGCAAGGCCAATGACATCCGGTCCCCGGACGTCCAGCTCCTTCAGCACATCAAGCGCGGCGTTCAATTGCCCCTTGCCGCCGTCGATCAGGATGAGATCGGGCAGTGTCCCCTCTTCCTTGGCCCTGACATATCTGCGCCGAATGACCTCCGCCATGCTCGCGAAATCGTCCTGTCCTTCCACCGTCCTGATCTTGAACTTCTTGTA
>JBAIYC010000253.1:0-1755 GCA_037916085.1 Nitrospirota bacterium
AGCTCATGACCACCCGGTCGCCGGCCAGCTTCTTGACGCGAGCCGCCTTCGTCGCCACGCCCGACGCCTGGCAGATGAGGCCGAGGAGCGCAGTTTCGTAGACGCAGAAGTCCTGATACCTGCCCTCCATCTCCATCACCGGTTCGTAGGGGTGGAAGACCGTCCCTTCCTTCATCGCCCGCACTTTGACCTTGAGCGTCTTCAGGAGCGGCACGGCCTCGTCGATGCCGGTAAAGAGCGCCCATTTCCATGCATCGGGCAGGCTCTTGGCGATGAACTCGGCCTTCACGACGGGATCGATGCCTTTCGCCTTCAAGATCCTGAGCGCCCGTTCGAAGTAGACATCGGTGATCTTGCCGGCGATCACATCCTTGGGATCAGCGGTGAAGAACATGATGTCCCCTTTCCCGTACCGTTTCTCTATGCCGCTTTTCTGCCTTCCGCCCCTTCCGTTCCCGCGTCCACGACCTCGGCCTTCATCACGTTCTGCATGATCCGGAGAGCCGCATCGTGGTCCTCCTTCGTGATGCCCGCAACACCGTTCCGAACCACGGTCACCGCGTAGTCCCGGAGCACAGCCTCGTAGGCCGTGAACAGGATGCAGATATGCGTGACGCAGCCCGTAAGCCGCACGCTGTCGATTCCCCGGTCCTTGAGGATAGAATCAAGATCCGTTCCCTCAAAGCTGGAATAGGTCGTCTTGCGGACCACGACGTCCTCGGGCCGGGGTCTCAGATCCTCGACCACCTCGGCACCCTTCGTTCCTCTTACCCCGTGCGCGGGCCAGCCGAACCTCCTGAACTCCTTGTCGTCGGGAGCGTGAGTATCGCAGACGTAGATGACCGGCCTGCCCGCCTTATGGGCATCGTCGATCTCGCGCCGGACGTTCTTGATGATCCTGCGCGTCTCGGGTACCTCCAGGGGAGCTCCGGGAAGCACGAAATCGTTCAGCATATCGATTATCAGCAGTGCTTCGTTCTTCATGATGATCACCCCTTTACTATTTTATCAGCCTGGGATATCCTTTTCAAGGAAGCGCGGGACGCGCGGAGGGAAAGGAACCGATGGACGAAGAACTCGAGGTCATCATCGACGAGAGCGCGATCGGGCAGAAGGTCCAGGAGATGGCGGACCGGATCTCGCAGGACTATGCCGGCAGGGACCTGCTGATGGTCTGTATCCTGAAGGGCGCTGCCTTCTTCACGGCGGACTTGGCGCGGCGCATCACCGTTCCCGCCGAGATCGAGTTCGTGAGCACGTCGAGCTACCGCGACGGGACCGCCCCGGGGGCACTGACGCAGGGGAAAGACATCGTGCGGGACATCCAGGGAAGGGACGTTCTGCTGGTGGACGGCATCGTGGACAGCGGCAGGACCCTTGCGACCCTCGTCGAGCGGTATGTGAAGCGTGGTCCCGCAAGCCTGCGGACCGCGGTCCTGCTCGACAAACCTCTTCGTCGTACGGCACCGGTCCGGATCGATTACCGGGGGTTCACCGTCCCGGACCGGTTCGTGGTGGGATACGGGATGGACAAGGCCCAGAAGTACCGCAACCTGCCCTATATCGCGGCAGTCGTGCCCTGATCCGTTATCGCCCGGTCTTTTTCGCCGTCTGACGCGCCCTCAGCAAATTGACCGCCGCCTCTTGGTTCCCCGGATTGATCATGACGGCCCGCTCGTACGCCATCACGGCACTGCGCCCGTCCCCCCGCATGGCAAGGACATTTCCGAGGTCGTTCCACAGGACGTCGTTGTT
>JBAIYC010000254.1:0-9709 GCA_037916085.1 Nitrospirota bacterium
CGCAGCATGTCCGGGACAGCCTCGACCCGCAGCGGCTCCCGATAGAGAACGTCAGCGACCAGCGTTCATCAAGTATTGCAAAAACGGGCGATAGCGTGATAGAATGCGGCTCGAAAAGCGAGGAGGAGCGAGAAGCGTGCCAGGAACTCGAAAAGTCATAGTCCTTCCGGTCTTGCTGGCTATAGCCCTTTTCTCGTCAGCCGCCGGTGCCGGCGAGACCGGTCCCGCTGGCGCGAAGGGCCCGGAGAAAGGCGTCATCTCCGGCACAGTCGTCATCAAGGGCAAGGGTCCTCTGTCGGGCGGGCAGGTCATGCTCTACAATGCAGCCTCCGGCCCTGCACCCGATCCCGAAAAATATGAACGGACGCCGGATCTCGCCAGACCGATCGGCGAGGACGGGCGGTTCAGCGTGGAGCTCCCTGCAGGGACCTATTATCTCCGGGCGGTGAAGAGGCTTTCCGGCGAACGCATCGGTCCTCCCGAGGCAGGTGATTATATCTTCCGCGCCACCGACGAGAAGGGGATGCCGAGAGAATTCCGGGTTGAGGCCGGCAAAAGCCTTGATATCGGGACCGGCGAGGCAGTTCCTCTCCTCAAGACCGCGAAATCATCGACGCACGCGGTGACCACCGCTATCGAGGGGATCATCGTCGATCCGACGGGAAATCCCGTCCCCGATGTCATCATCGTCGCATTCCTGAAACCCGCAGTACAGAGCAAGCCTCTCTTCGTCTCGGATAAGACCGGCAAGAACGGCACCTACGTACTTCGCGTGGCTCCAGGGACCTATTACCTGAGGGCCAGGAACATGTTCGCCAGCGGTCCGCCGGAGCCGGGACAGATCGTGGGATATTACGGAGAAGGGGCGCCTGCGCCCGTGACGGTCAAGGAAGGCGAGATCGTGAAGAACGTCAATTTCACTGTCATCCTCTTTCCGGGGAGGGGCCCGTTCTCAGGGGACCGGTAACCGGCGAATGGGGCCCGCGCGGACCGCGGCGTTCTGCTCGTTCAGCCCGCCTGCAAGTGATACTCGAACATGAGGAGGATCTCAAGCGTGAACAAGCGGTTCCTCTTGGCAATGGCGTCGATCCTGGGTCTTGTCCTCTGCAACGCAGGCCTGATGCAGGGACAGGTAGAAAAGTCGTCGACCGGAAGGGTCATGGGCCAGATCGGCATCAGGAACGTTGGCCCGATGATGGACGGCGAGGTCGTGTTCTTTGATGCGGAATCAGGTCCCCCTCCCTCTCTGACAAAATACTGGAGGGCCCCGAGCTACATATTCGGCATCGATGCGAACGCGAGGTTTACGGCCGAGCTCCCGCAGGGCACCTATTATCTCGGGGCGATCGAACGCAAATTGGAGTCTTCCTCCGGTCCGCCCGAGGAGGGAGAGTATATCTATCTTAGCCGGGACAAGAAGGGGAATCCCAGGAAGCTGACTGTCTGGGAAAACTCCGTCACCGATCTCGGGCTCCTGAACGACGCAGAGGTGTTCAAACGCGCATCGCTGGCCAAAACGGGCATCACTTCCATCGAGGGCGTGATCCGAAACGAGCACGACGAGCCGGTGCAGGGGCTGCTGGTCTTCGCCTATACCGATCCTGCGATGTCCAAGAAACCGCTCTTTGTCTCGGACCCCTCGGACAAGGACGGCAAGTACGTGCTCAGGGTCGCCGGCAGCGGCAAATTCTATCTCAAGGCCCAGTCCAGCCACCGCGGAGGATCCACTGGCGGAGGCGAGTTCGCCGGAATGTACGGCAACAGAAAACCCGTTGCGCTTAAGAAGGGCGAAACGAGGAGGGGCGTGAACATCAAGGCGTACAGGACCGGCGTCTGAGACAGAAACGGGAGATGATGTCATCCCTTCGGAGCCGATATCTCTTTGCAGGTCCGGCCGCGGTCGTTGCACCGTCTGCAGCTGTCCTCGGCCGAAGCCCCGGCGGCCATCATCTGATCAGCCGCTTTTCTCCTTCAAGACATCGTTCTTTACTCCCTCTCAACCATTCTTCAGTATCGTTTGTTCCGTTCCTGCTGCGGGGACCGCTCTGCTGCGATTCTTCTCGCAGCGTCCTTCCCGATCCGCCTGCGCGGACCTTCGGCAGTTCCTTCCTCGCAGGGTCCATCGCCGTCTTTTTCTCTTTCATCCCGGTGCATTACGGAAAAGGGCGGTTTCCCCGGGAAAGGGAAACATGTTGAAACATAGGGCCTTCGCGTGGTAACATAATAAAAATGGTCTATACCAAAAATAATAATGGCGGTCGACGCAGCGCGACAGAAATTCCCGCACTTCCGCGAGAGCGGCATTTCATCGCTCTCTTCCCTGTGCGCATGCCTGGAACGATCCTCCTTGCCCTTGTCCTCCTGCTTGTCCCCTCCCTGGCATTGGGAGCCGCGCTCCAGGCGGACACCACCTGGTCCGGCGAGGTTTCTGTGGAAGAGGACATTCTCGTTCCCGAAGGGGTGACGCTCACCATTCTGCCCGGCACGACGGTGCGGGTAAAGCCGGCGGAGAGCACGAAGACTGACCCCGAGTACATGTCGCCCCTGACGGAAATAACCGTCAGAGGGACGCTCGTTTCCGACGGGAAGGAGGGCTCGCCGGTCTCCTTCCTGCGGGCGGGGGAAAACAGCTCGCCATGGGCCGGGCTTATCATTGACGGCGGATCGGCAGTCATGCGCTCCTCCGTCATCAGCGGCGCAGAGACCGGCATAGCGGTGGTCAAGGGCTCACTGTCCCTGAGCAAATCGCTGCTAACGAAGAACCGCTACGGCTTGACCGTCTATGGACACGACGCCGCCGTCAGGGTCGCTACCTCGCAGGTGAGGGAGAACGACTACGGCGTCTTCCTCTTCGACGGAGCGCGTATGGAGCAGAAGGACACAGTGGTCCGGGGCAACAGCAAGAAGGATTCCTATGCCACGTCGGCGCGCGAGGATCGGACGCCCTTCAAGGAGTACACCGCCGGGAGCAAAGAGGCCGGCAGGATATTTGGCGACGAGGTCATCCTCGGCACGGTCGTCTGGCAAGACCGGGTCGAAGTTCGGGGGATCGTTCGCGTGCCGGAGAACTCCCGGCTCGTGGTGCTCCCCGGCACGGTCGTGGAGTTCACGAAGAAGGACACCAATCACGACGGCATCGGCGAGAACGGGCTGCTTATCCAGGGCGCCATCATCGCCAAGGGCACCAAAGAAAGACCGATCATCTTCCGGTCCGCCGAAAAGCGGAGAAGGATGGGAGACTGGGATTCGATCAACATCATGAACAGCGACACGTCACAGAACATCATCGAGTACTGCCAGATCGAGGATGCCTACCGGGGGCTCCATTTCCACTATTCCGTGGTGGCCGTGGCGGATTCGGTGGTGCGGAACAATTACCGCGGCATCCAGTTCCAGGAGTCGATCGTGGACATCCGCAGGACGCATCTTTACGGGAACAAGAGCGGGCTCCAGGCCAGGGACTCGGAGATCGTCTTCGCGGACAACATGGTCCACAGCAACGGCACGGGCATGAACGTGTTTCGGAACAGCATCGTTCTGACCGGCAACAGGATCGTCCACAACCGCCAGGAGGGCTTGCGGGTCCGGGAGGGGCTTCCGGTGGTGGAGCGGAACCTGATCGACGGCAACCGGTACGGCCTGGCGGTCAGCGACGCCCTCTACGGGACGTTCTCGTCCAACGTCATCTCGCACAACCTGGAAGCGGGCATCTCCCTGCGAGGCGACGACAACATCGAGGTGCGCGGCAACGCGGTCCAGGGGAACGGCCTCTTCGGGCTCACCGTCCAGGATACGGGCGCGCTCATCCGCGGCAATCTCATCAGCGACAACGGCGAGCGGGGGGTCGGTATCCAGTCGTTCCAAGGGGTCCTCACGGACAACAACATCCTCCGGAACGGCCTGTACAACCTCGGCGTGGAAGGCCCCGGCGACGTCCCGGCAGCGATGAACTGGTGGGGAACCGGCGACGTCCGCCCGACCATCTACGACCGGGCGAATGACGCCTCCCGGGGGAAGGCAGAGTACCTGCCGCTCCGGAAGGAGCCAGTACTGTTCGCCTGGCCGCTCCCGGCGGTGCCGACAGACGCCACGTGGCGGGGGGATATGTCCGTGAACGGCCGCATCGAGGTGGAGCCGGGAAGCACGCTCCATGTCATGCCGGCCACGCGGGTCCTTTTTGCCCCCGGGGCCGGACTGACGGTGAAGGGAAAGATCATCTCCCGCGGGGAGCCAAAGGAACCGGTCCTCTATACCGCCGCATCGGGCACGGGCGCGGGGCTCTGGGACGAGGTTCTTCTCGACCACGCCGCGGGCAGCGCTTTCAGCCACACGATCTTCCGGAACGCGACCTGGGCGCTGCACAGCCATTTCACTGACCTCACCGTGGATGCCTGTTCCTTTACGGACAACTACGGAGGGCTTCGGTTCACGAGCGGGCCGCTGGATGTGCGGCGTTCCTACTTCGGACGGAACGAGGTCGGCATCCGGGACTTCCGCGGCACCGCGCTTATCACGGAGAACATCATCAGCGGGAACCGTATCGGCATCTTTGTCCGCGAGCAGGGCGGCGGGCTGACGCTCAGGAAGAACAACCTGGCTGCGAACCAGGAGTACAGTGTGCGGATCGGCGATTTCAACGACCAGGACGTGGACGCGCGGAACAACTGGTGGGGCAGCGGCAATCCCCTCGACGCGATCTACGACGCCCGGCAGGAACCCGGGATCGGCTCGGTGCTCTATGAACCCTATGCCCGGAAGCCCTACGCCCTCGTCCCTCCCACACCGGAGGTCCGGTGATGCGGGGAAGGACCGGGGACGAAGCGGGGAGGCGAGAGGAACGGTAATGTACGATCGGTCGGTGTTCATGCGCTTCATCCTGCTGACTGCGCTGTTCTGCATAGCCTGGGCCGGCCTGCTGCCTGTGACGGCGGCAGGAGCCGCCGAGCAGTCGTCCCTCGAAGGCAGGGTCCTGGACACGAAGGGCATGCCCGTGGAGGGAGCCATGGTCTATCTGTATGCGGGACCTGATGTCCGAAGGACAGCGAACTTCATATCGAACCGGACGGACCGTGAAGGCCGGTACCGTATTCCTCTCCCTCCCGGCCGCTACTGGGCGGTTGCACGGCTCAAGAAGGCCGAGGGATACGGGCCGCTCATGCCTGGCGACAAGCACTCGGGGGATCCGGTGGAGGTGGAACTTGCCCGCGGCGGCACCGTCCGGATGGACTTCACCGTCGCCGACCTCCAGGAGGCGATCAGGACCCGCTCGAAGGAGCGGGAGCGGGCCTTCAGGATCACCGGCAGGATCGTCGACGAACAGGGCGCCCCGCAGCCGGGCGCCTATGCAATGGCGAACCGGTCGGCGGTGCTCCTCGGCATTCCCGATTATCTTTCCCTGGGGGCTGATGAGGCGGGCCGCTATACGCTCTATCTCCCCCGGGGCAACTACTATCTGGGCGCCGCCACTGTCTTTCCGCCCGGCAGGGATTCCGTCCTAAAGGGACCGGTCTCCGTGGACGGGGACAGAGCGGACGTGGACATCGTGAAAAAAGGGCCGTGAGTGCGGGAAGGATTGATTTTCCGCAATATTGTCGTTGACGAAGGATGCATAAAGAGTTAAATTTTCACGTTATTCTTAGCTTGATCGCAGGGGGCGGCGGCAGATGAAAAGAGCGGTTCTCATCCTGATCATCGCGGTAGTTGGGGCGTATGCACCGGCTGTGGAGGCCTGCGTCGGCAAGTTGCTCCATGTCGGCGTCGTGAGCTCTCCGGAGGGGCAGGTGCTCGCCGAAATGATCTCGACCATCGTCAACGAGCGGACCGGTACGACCGTATCGGTCCGGCTCTATAAGACCGAGCAGGAACTTTATGAAGCGATCAAGTCCAAACAGGTGGACATCTTCATCGAGAACACCACGCGGGCCATGCAGGTGCTCAACAAGCCCGCGGAGGGTGACGCGCGCAAGGCCTACGAGGTCGTCAAGGCCGCCTATGAGAAGGAGCTGGGGCTTGTGTGGCTCAAGCCCTTCGGGTTCCTGGACGCTGGCGGGACTGCCTCCCGCTCCTACACCGCCACGATCCTCCGTATGGACGTGGTCACCAACTTCCCGGCCCTGCCCCGGGTGATCGACAAGCTCGGCAGCGTCCTCACGGACGAGACGCATGACCGGCTCGTGCGGTCGGTGGAATCGGGGGAGCCGCCGAAGAAGGTGGCCCGGGACTTTCTCAAATCGAAGAAGCTCATCTGAATGTGACACGCGGAGCCGGTGCAGCGATCATTGAAAAGGCTAGACGAACTCTATCGCTTCCTCGCCTCAAAGCGGTTTGCCGTCATTCTCTTCCTGTTGATCAGCCTGAGCCTCGTGCCCGGGACTTTGGCGAAGGAAGACTTCCACCTCAGCTGGCTGTCCCGCATCCTCTTCGGATGCATGGTGCTGAACCTCCTCCTGTGCACGATGCAGCGGCTGCGGACCCTGCCGGGTCCCGTCCTGATGCTTCACGCGGGCACGATGGTCGTCGTCACCGGGGCGGTGATCAGCTCCTTCGGCTATATTGCCACCGTGAATATCTACGAGGGAACGGCCGTCGACTCCGTCTACCGGTGGGACAAGAGGAAGGACGTTCCCCTAGGTTATGAGCTTGGGGTACGGCAGATCCATCAGGAGTACTACCCTGTAGCGGTCAGGGTCGGCGTCCTGCGGGGGGCGGAGAAGATCGGGTTGTTCGAGCTCAAAACGGGAGGGAGCTTTCCCCTCGGCGCCTACAGCGTACACGCCGATGCCCTGGACCTTTCCTCGAAGACCCTGAAGCTCAGTATCTACCAGGGGGGCCGGCTGATTGCCTCCGCGGAAACGGAGAGCGCCGCAGGGCTCCCGCAGGATTTCCCGTACACGTTCAGGCTCGTCGCCTACAAGAATCCGGCGGTGAAGCGTGTATGGGTCGATCTGGAGCTGGCGCGGGGCCCGGAGATGATCGCAGCGGGAACGTCGGAAGTGAACGCACCCTTCCACTGGGACGGCCTGGATTATTACTGCCCCGCGGTCGACAGGGACCCCTACAGTGCGGCCTACGCGGGGATCCAGATCGTGAAGGACCCGGGGAGGCCCGTGGTGTTCGCCGGCTTCGCGGTCATATGCTCGGGGTGCCTCTTCTGGGTCTATCGGAAGTTCTCGGGAAGGAGCGCCGCTGTCCGGCTCTCCGGCGCAGCCGCCGGAAATGCCGAAGAGGTGGGAAGATCGTGAAGAATATCTCTCTCTGTCTGCTCCTTGCGCTTGTTCTGGCGTCCTGCAGCAACGGCCCCGCAGGGACTGCTGCGTCGAAGCGCGTTTATACCATCGGCTACATGATCTGCAACAGCGAGCAGGAGACGCTGCACCGGTTCCGGCCTCTCACCGCGTATCTGAGCAAGAAGCTGGGCGTCCCGTTCGAGCTCCGGGCAATCGATACCACCGATTTCACCCGGGAGGTGGACAAGCTCGATTTCACTCACACCAACTCCCTTCTCTACATCATCATGCACCGGAACCAGGGCGTCGACATCCTTGCCGCCGAGAGGTCCGGTTCCCTCGGCGCCCGCGCCAAGGGTCTCATCATCGCGCTCAAGAAGAGCGGGTTCAAGAACGTCAGCGCCCTCCGGGGCAAGACCATGGCGTTCGGCCCCATGCTTGGGCCGACCTCCTACATGGCGCAGCTCGACCTGCTCCTCCGGAGCAAGATCGATCCGGAGAACGATCTGGCGTCCTATGCTATCCCGCAGGGAACGTTCAAGCACGAGAAGGTGATCTACGGTGTTCTGCTCGGGAAATACGACGCCGGGGCTGCGCCGCTGCTCGACTTCGAGCGGATGGCGGCGGACGGTCGGATCGACCACAACGACTTCACGGTGCTCGCGGAGAGCGAGCCCATGCCGTACTGCAACTTCGGCGTCACACAGAAGG
This sequence comes from Nitrospirota bacterium, assembly GCA_037916085.1. Taxonomy (GTDB): domain Bacteria; phylum Nitrospirota; class UBA9217; order UBA9217; family UBA9217; genus JAKAHZ01. The sequence goes on from JBAIYC010000254.1 coordinate 7,938, forward strand.
TGGATGAGGCACTGGCCAGGCGGTTCAAACAGGCTGTGCTCGGTATCACCAAGGACTCCACCGTCGAGCTGGACGGCGAGGTCGTGAAGGTCCTCGACCGCGCAAACGTGGACGGCTACGAGGATATCGGGGACGGCGACTTTGACGTCGTGCGCGAGATGGCCAAGCGCACGAACATGCCGCCGTATCAGAGGTTCTGATGGACCGGCTGGACCGGATATCGATCGGCGCGATGGCGGCGCTTGCCGTCGCTTCGGTCGTTCTGATGCAGGTCCACCGGGACGAGGCAGGGCCGGGACGGAAGCAGCCGGAGCGGCTGGAGGCGGGGACGGCCGGGTCCACGGAAGAGCTGGGCCCGCAGCTCGCGCTCATCCGGAACCTGATCGATGCCGGGAACGTGGCCCAGGCCGAGGCCCTCGTCCGGGAGCTGAAGCAGCGCCGCCCTTACGAGGCAGAGCTGTCCATGCTGCTGGGCGACGTGCTCATGCGGAAACAGGACCCCGTCTCGGCCGTGCACCAGTACAAAGAGGCGATCGAGCTCAACCCCGACTACCTCGACAAGAAGACGCCGCTCTTCCAGGGCAAGAAGCTGAAGGTTGCCGTCGGCGAGGCGCAGGCCGAGATCGAACGACAGCTGCGGCAGCGTCCCGGCGACGAGTCCCTGAAGAGCGAGAAGAAGATGATCTATTATCTGTACCGAAAGATTGCCGGGAGCTGCGGATAGTGCAGCCGGGCTTTCCGGAGGCAAGGACGGCTTCCCATGCATGAACAGGACGTCTGCCCGATCACACCCGAACCGAAGCTCCTGACCGCGGTGAAGAAGCTGCTGGGCTTCGCGCCCGGCCGCGGAGCTTCGGCGTGCTATCCCAAGAAGCTCTTCGTCCTGACCGGCGCGGTGATGGGCGTGAGCGGCGTCATCCTGAGCTGGCTGGGCAACCCCGCGAACACCGGGTTCTGTGTCTCCTGCTTCCTGGAGAACATCGCAGGCTCCCTCGGGCTTCACGGGAACGTCCGGATGCAGTATCTTCGGCCCGAGATCATCGGCTTCGTGCTCGGGGCGTTCCTCATGGCTCTCCGGAAGCGCGAGTTCAAGGCGACGGGCGGGAGCTCACCGCTCCTCAGGTTCTTCGTGGGCGCGCTGCTCATCGCGGGCTGCGCGGTCTTCATCGGCTGCCCCATCAAGATGGTCTTCCGGCTGGCCGCCGGGGACCTGACGGCGCTCGTCGGCGTCGGAGGCCTGGTCGCCGGCGTGTACATCGGCATGCAGTTCCTCGAAAAGGGCTTCAGCCTCGGCCAGCCGTCGCCGTCGCCCGTTGCGAACGGCCTCCTGATGCCGGCTGCCATGATGCTCCTGCTGGTGGCGCTCCTCGTCCGGCCGGACTTCATTGCCATCAGCACGAAGGGCTCGGGTGCCCAGTACGCTCCGCTGTTCCTCTCGCTGGCCGCCGGGCTCGGGATCGGTGCGCTGGCGCAGCGGACCGGGTTCTGCATCACCGGAGGCATTTCGCGGCTCTTCCTGTGGGGGCCCCGGGAGTTCACCTTCTGCCCGAAGACCACGGGCCTGGCCATCGGGATGGGCTCCCTGTTCTCCTTCGCGCTTGTCGCGAGCCTCCTGACCGGCCAGTTCACCCTGGGATGGCACGGACAGCCCAGCTCGAACGAGAGCAATCTCTGGAACTTCCTCGGCATGACCATGGTCGGCTTCGGGGCCGTCCTGATCAAGGGCTGCCCCTTCCGGCAGCTCATCGCGTCGGGACAGGGCGACACGGACG
>JBAIYC010000255.1:0-2383 GCA_037916085.1 Nitrospirota bacterium
CGGTATCGCCCACGCGGAAGCTCGGAATGCCCGACTTCATCTGGGGCTTCTCGATGGCGTTCAGAATCGTGTAGTTCATGGTAACCTCCTGATCACAGTCCGGAATGCGAAGTGCGGAATGCGGATATAGCCTCACGACACAACAATCATCCCTGGACTTTAAGATAGATTATGTTCTTTCTTGAGTTCTTCGAGAACTCTCCTGTCTTCCTTCGTCAGCTCGGCGGTGTCGAGAAGGTCTGGCCGTTTGAGGAGCGTGGCCCGGAGCGATTCTCGCCGCCGCCATTTCCAGATCGCGTCGTGGTTCCCGGAGAGCAGCACCTCGGGGACCTTCCTCCCCCGGAACTCCGCCGGCCGGGTATAGTGCGGATGGTCCAGCAGGCCGTCGCCGAAGGAATCCCGGTAGGCCGACTCCTCGTCGCCCAGCACGCCCGGCACCAGCCGCGCCGCTGCGTCGACCACCACCAGCGCGGCAAGCTCACCTCCTGTCAGCACGTAGTCGCCGACGGAGAGCTCTTCATCCACCAAGAGGTCCTTTACCCGCTCGTCAACTGCCTCGTAATGGCCGCAGAGCAGGATGATCCTTCGTTCTTCGCGGGAGAGCCGTTCCGCTTGCCGGTGGTCGAAGAGCCTGCCTTGGGGCGAGAGCAGGATCGTCAAGAATCTTTCGCCCGGTGCCTTCTCCTTCACTGCCTCGGCAGCCCGGACGATCGGTTCGGGCTTCATCACCATTCCGGCTTCGCCGCCGTAGGGGCTGTCGTCCGCGGTCCGGTGCTTGTCCTCCGTGTAGTCCCGGATGTTCCACAGCCCGACGGAGAGGAGCCCCTTTTCCTGCGCCCGCTTCAGGATGCTTTCATTCAGCGGCCCGGCCAGGATGCCGGGGAACAGCGTAAGCACTTCGAACTTCAGTGTTCCCATAGGCCGGACCGGAACAACAACTGTATTTCACCACAGAGACAGGTCGTCACGGAGAACAGCGTAACCATTGAACCGCGGAGGGCGCCACGAGCGCGAGGAGATCAAAACCCTCTGTTAAGCGGTCTTGCCTTTCTTCGCGTCCTTCGCGTCTTCGCGGTAAATTGCTACCTACGTGCCCCAGTGCTGATTCTTCTTTAATCCAGCAGGCCTTCCATCACATGGATCACCATGCGCCGGGCCTTCCGGTCCACCTGCCTGATCACTTCTTTCGTTGCGGGAAGGTAGACCTCGCGCCTCCCCGCCTTCATCACGTAAACATCATTGCTGCCCGTCGGGAAGACGTCGGTGATCCTGCCGAGCTTTTCGCCGGACTCGGACTCCACCTCCATCCCGATGAGCTCGAACCAGTAGTAGTGCCCCTCGGGAAGCGGAATCGCCTCTTCCTCTGGTATCTGGACCAGCCAGCCGTTGAGCTCCATGGCCTTTTCGGGCGATTCGTGCCCGGAAAAAAGCACCAGCGGCGCGTCGCCCACATAGCGCACCGCCAGGACCTTGCATTCCTTCTTCTTGCCGGCAGATGAGACCAGAAAGACCCGCGTAAGCTGTCGGAACCTTTCCGGGTGGTCCGTGAGGGGCTCGATCCTCACCTCGCCCTTCACACCGTGGGTCTTCAGCACCTTGCCGATGGTGATGAGCATGCCAGCTTGCCGGCCTGCCAGCTTGCCAGCTACTTTGCCGCCGCGTGCTGCTTCATGATCCCCGCCTTCGACAGCAGGGCCCGCACCGTGTCGGTCGGGACCGCGCCCTTCTTGAGCCAGCTGAGGGCCTTCTCCTGGTCCACCTTCGTGCCGCCCTCCTGCTTGAGCGGATCGTAGACGCCGATCATCTCGATGAACCGGCCGTCGCGCGGAGAACGCTCGTCCGCGACCACTACCCGGTAGTAGGGCTTCTTGTGGGTCCCGATCCTCTTGAGCCGAATCTTTACAGACATCTCTTCACCTCTTTCGCTTGGTTCATTTCAAACTTCGTTAAGATCTGATCACGAATGTCACGAATATTTCGAATGACACGAATGAGATCGAGGTCTTATTCGTGCTATTCGTCCATTCGTGAAATTCGTGTTCCGCTTTTCAGTTAGAACGGCATCCTGCCGCCGAGCATCCGGCCCAGGTTCTTCATCTTGCCGCCCTTCATCATCTTCATCATCTTCTGCATCTCGGCGAACTGCTTCAGGAGACGGTTCACGTCCTGCACCTGGGTACCGCTGCCCTTCGCAATGCGCGACCGGCGGCTGCCGTTGATGAGCGTGTGGTTTGCCCGCTCCCGCGGCGTCATGCTGTTGATGATGGCCTCGACGCGCTTCAGGTCCTTCTCGCCCTCCTGCATGTCCACATCGGCCATCTTCAGCTTGTTCATCCCCGGGATCATCCCGATGATCGATTCGAGCGACCCCATCTTCTTGACC
>JBAIYC010000256.1:0-2179 GCA_037916085.1 Nitrospirota bacterium
TGCGGGGGTCGGAGACCGTGTAGACCGGATGGCCGAAGCCGATGATGATCTCCTTCCGGGCGACGCGCGCCATGATGTCCGCCTCGGCGTCGTCCGGCGTCCGGTAGCGCCGCTGGATCTCATGGGCGGCCTCGTTCGCTCCGCCGTGCTTCGGGCCGCGGAGCGCGCCGATGGCACCTGTGACCGCCGAGTAGATGTCCGACAAGGTGCCCGCGATGACCCGTGCCGTGAAGGTCGAAGCGGTGAACTCGTGCTCTGCATAGAGGATGAGCGACTGGTCGAGGGCCCTCTCGTGGAGCTCCGGGGGCTTCGCGCCGTGCAGGAGATGGAGGAAGTGGCCGGCCACGGTCTCGTCGTCCGTCTCGACCTCGATCCTTCTGCCGTTCTGGCTGAAGTGCCACCAGTAGAGCAGCATGGACCCGAAGGACGAGATCAGCCGGTCGACGATGTCGCGGGCGCTCTGGACGTTCTGGTCCTCCTTCTCGGGCAGGACCGTGCCGAGGCAGGAGCAGGCGGTGCGCATCACGTCCATGGGATGGGTCGCCGCGGGGATATGCTCCAGCATGGTCCGGACCTGGGAGGGAATGCCCCGGAACTGCCTGAGCTTCTTCTTGTAGTCCTTGAGCTGCGACTCCGTGGGAAGGTCGCCATGGATGAGGAGGTGGGCTATCTCCTCGAATGTGGACTTCTTCGCAAGCTCCACGATGTCATATCCGCGGTAGTGCAGGTCGTTCCCGGTGCGGCCCACGGTGCAGATCGCCGAGTTCCCGGCGATCACACCGGAGAGGGCGACGGATTTCTTCACTTTCGGTGCGGCGACGTCGGTCGTTTGCGTGCTCATGGATTGTTCCTCCTTCATGTCCCAGAAGAGCATTTAGGTGGTTCGTTCCCGCGTTCGCGGGAAGACGATCTATCTCAAGGTATTCTCTGCGCCCTCTGTGTCTCTGCGAGAGACACCGTGATTTGGTCTTGTCTTCCTTTGCGTCCTTCGCGTCTCGGCGGTTCAGGGCGGCACTTTCCTACTCTTTCTTCTCTTTCCCGAAGACTGCATCGAGCTTCTGCTCGAAGGCATGATAGCCGAGACAGTCATACAGCTCGGCCCGGGTCTGCATCATCTCCACGACGTTCTTCTGCGTCCCCTCATTCCGGATCGCGCCGTAGACCGCAAGCGCCGCCTTGCTCATTGCGCGGAAGGCGGAAAGGGGATAGAGAACGAGCGAGACGTCGGCTCCTCGAAGCTCCTCTACGGTAAAGAGCGGAGTGGACCCGAATTCGGTGATATTCGCCAGGATCGGGACCTTCACGGCCTGGGCGAACTTCCTGTACATCGCCAGGTCCTTCACCGCCTCGGGGAAGATCATGTCCGCGCCGGCTGCAACGCAGGCAAGAGCCCTGTCGATCGCCGCATCGACGCCTTCGACAGCGATGGCGTCCGTCCGGGCCATGATGACGAAGTCGGGGTCGGTCTTCGCGTCCACCGCTGCCTTGATGCGGTCCACCATCTCTTCCCGGGGGACGATGGCCTTGCCCGGCCGGTGGCCGCAGCGCTTTGCCTGGACCTGGTCCTCGATATGGACCGCAGCTGCCCCGAACTTGATCATGGAGCGGACCGTCCGGGCGATATTGAAGGCGCTTCCCCAGCCTGTGTCGATGTCAACGAGCACGGGGAGATCCGTGTTGTCGGTGATCCGTCGGACGTCGGTCAGCACGTCGTCCATGGTGCTAATGCCGAGGTCGGGAACGCCAAGGGAGCTTGCGGCAACGCCGCCGCCCGAGACGTAGAGCGCCTTGAAGCCTGTCCGTTCGGCGAGCCTCGCCGCGTAGGCGTTTATCGCGCCGATCACCTGGAGCGGTCTTTCTTCCTTCACCGCCGCCCGGAACCGGGCGCCTGCTGATGTCTTATTCATGCGAAGAACCTCCTCGGAGCTAAGGGAAAATGTTTGGATCGCGGCAGAGCTTCTATTATGTTCCCATCGGCTCCGAAGTCAAGGGGTATTGGGAGTTTACTTAAGCCCGTCATTCCCGTGAAAACGGGAATCCAGTCGTAACTAAGATAGTCCCTCAATCTCCGATTGAAGCGTTCGGGGATGACGATCGAGATTAATGTCACCTATCTAGCAAGTCCCGTTCCAGCAAATTCTAGCTTGAGGGGAAGGGGATAAGTAATTGAAATGGATGG
>JBAIYC010000257.1:0-12514 GCA_037916085.1 Nitrospirota bacterium
CACTGGACCGGACGCATCGACCAGTTCCTGCGGAGCTTCAAGTCCCGCCGCACGCGGCTCGAGTTCCTGCGCCGGCTCGAACAGCCGGCCAACAACCACGGATTCTTCGCGGACATGGCGAACCTGATCCGCAAGGGATACTTCTGGGGTGTGACGGCCACCAAGCCCGCCTTCATCTCTGAAACGGAATACGAGGAGTTCCTGAACCCCCTGATCCCGGACATCGCCATCGAGGAGACCAAGATTCCCTTCGGATGCGTTGCCACGGACATCAGCAACGGAAGGCGTGTGGTGTATACGAGCGGATCGCTCCGCACGGCGATCCGCGCCAGCTGCGCGCGTCCGGGGATCTTCCCGCCGGTCAACGACAGCGGCATGATGCTCGTAGACGGGGGATGGGTCGAGCGGGTGCCGGTCATCTGCGCCCGGGACATGGACGCGGACATCGTCATCGCGGTGGATGTATCGAGCGAGATAGCGACCTTCGAGGAGACCTCGGGGCTTGATATCGTTCTCCGGGCGGACGCGGTGACGCGCGTTTTCCTGAACCAACTGCTGCTCGACGAGGCGGACGTGGCGATCCATCCCGCCGTGGGAAATATCCACTGGGCTGACTTCAGCAAGCCTCGCGACCTGATCAAACAAGGGGAGCGCGCTGCTCTCGACAAACTCGTTGAGGTGCGGGGTGCGATTCTCCACGCCGAGACCCCCCAGCATACGCTGGTGGACCAGATCAAGATAATCAAGGACAAGATCGTGGAGAAGGTCGTCGGGCCGAAGCAGTAGATGACCGACGGCAGTCAGAGTGGGGTCGAGCCGCAGTGGAAAGACCTTCACGAGGAGTCATTCGTGAATGTTGTCAAGTTCCTCACAATCGCCCATGACCGTTTCTCGACTGCCTCACGACTGATCGTATGCCAAGGCCCCTGATCATTGCCCACCGCGGAAGCTCCTCCCGCGCGCTGGAGAACTCCCTCGAAGCCTTCCGTCTCGCCCTGTCCCTTCCGGTGGACATGATCGAGTTCGATCTGCGCAAGAGCCGTGACAACGCGCTCTATGTGATGCACGATGAGAAGACGGGCAGGACCTGCGACGGGAACATCGATATCGAACGTTCGACCGCGGAAGAAATCGGCGGGCTCAGGCTCAGGAACGGAGAGCCGGTCCCCACGCTCGGCGACGTCCTCAGCCTGGTTGCGGGCCGCGTCGGACTGAACATCGAGGTGAAGAGCAACGGTGCGGGCGCGCTGACTGCCGCCCATCTTGTCGGGTCGGCATATCACGGGAGCGTCCTCATCTCGTCCTTTAAAGAACGGGAGGTGCTGGATGCAAAGCGCGTGATGCCGAGTGCGCCGGTATCGGGCATCTTTGACGTCTTTTCGTCGGACCAGGTAGGGGCCTACGGGAAGAGGGGATATCAATGCATCAGCCTGAAGCGGCAGACGGTGACCCCGGAGCTCGTGGCGCGGTGCCATGAACGGAACATCAAGGTCTATGTGTGGACGGTGGACGAGGAAGAAGACATACGGCGGTTCATCTCCTGGGGTGTCGACGGTATCTATAGTAATGACCCCGCTGCCCTGAAAAGAGTGGTGGAGGAAGGATGAGTTCTTTTGGACGTGCGGCGGTAGTGCTGCTGGCGGCAGTTCTTGCGGCGTCTTCGGCCCATGGCGTCGAATCGTCCCTGACGGAAGAGGAGGCGCCGCTGCTGTCGGAGGACCGCCTTGCCGGCGTGATCAACAAGGAACACTGCATCATCCTGTATTACAACTCGGCACTGGACTTGAAGGACGAAGCTGCAAAGAGCGAGTTCGGCGCCACACGGCAGGAACTGGCGGACCAACTGATGCGGTCGATGATCGCTCTTGCCGACAGGGTCCAGGCACCCATCAGATTCTATAGAGTCAACTGGAAGGACTTTCGGCCCAAGACAATGGAGCGTATCCGGTCAGACGCCGGCACGCTCCAGCAGCAGCCCGAGAGCCCGGCCATCGTGACCTACGTGCTGAATGGTCCCATCGCGCACCGTTTCAGCGGGACCGCACGGCCCGACATGCTGCCCTGGTTCGTCCATGAGGTGATGGACTATTTCATCCATGCGATCAAGACGCCGAAAGGGGAGTATCTGCGCGGCGGATGGACGTACACCGATACGAACGCCAGTTTCACCATCCTGACGGATGTGCAAAAAGAGACCAGGGAGTTCAACGGGATGGCCGAGACCGTGCAGGTGGTCAGCCACGTGTCGCGGCGGTACGAAGGTTTCGCATGCGCCTATGAACATATCTATACTTCCGATGGCAGGCTTCTCGGGTCGATCGAGGACTACGGGAAGTACGGCAAGTTCGGGTATTTCGACTTTGACCGGGCGGGGAAACTGCAGTACCGGGTCCGATACAGTGCCAGCCCCAAGTGAACGGGGCGAATCCCTGAAGAACAGGAACCGCGGTCATTTCAAGCATTGCGCGGCAGGAGTTCTTGCTCTGTCGTTGCCCGCAGCCCTCGATGTCCGATGCGTGCTGTCCGCGGAACCGGCGTCTCCCACTGCGTGCGAAGCGCTGCATGATGAGATCGAGAACGATTTCAGGACCTCCAACCACTGCGTGGCGGACAGCGACTGCAAGGTCGTTCGGCGGGGAGGATGGTACGTCGACTTTGACTGCTACAAGTTCGTGAATACTGCTACCGATGAGAACGCACTTCTTGATAAGATCGATACCTACAAGAACAGGATGGGCTGCGGCAGAAAGATCAATGACTGCATGCCAGCCGGCCTGCCGGTCTGTGTTCAGGGGAAATGCACCGGGAAGAAATGAACGGAACGCCCCTATCCCTTTGTTCTGATGCCCACTCCGCCCACAGATCCCACATACGACGTCATCGTTGTCGGCGGCGGCGTTACCGGCGCCGGCGTTGCACGTGACGCCGCGCTCCGCGGGCTTTCGACGCTCCTGCTCGAGAAGCGTGACTTCGCTTCTGGCGTGTCCTCCAAGACGACGCGCCTCGTGCACGGCGGTCTGCGCTACCTCGCCAATTTCGAGCTTGATCTCGTAGCCGCGGCCCTGCGCGAACGCGCGGTCCTGCGAAGGCAGTGCCCCTACCTCGTCACCCCCATACCGATCCTGATTCCCATCTACCGGGGCGATCCCCATGGCAGGGCTGTCATATCCGTAGGCATCCACCTCTACGAGCTGCTGTCCCGCGAGAAGGACATCCCGCATTACTTTACTGCTGGTCCGGGGCGCACGCTCACGATGGAGCCGCACCTGAACCGCACGGGGCTCAAGGGAAGCGCCCTGTTCTACGACCACCAGATCATTCTGCCCGAGCGGCTCGTGATTGAAAACGTCATCTCGGCGCGTGAGGCCGGCGCCAGGGTCCTGAACCATTGCGCTGTCGAGCGGTTCGCTGAAGACAATGACGGTGTCTCGGTCACGGCACGGGATGCCATTTCCGGCGCCGCAAGGACGCACCGCTGCCGCGTCCTCATCAATGCCGGCGGGCCCTGGGTGGACGAGGTGCGGAAGGCAGGTGGTATCGACCGCTCGAAGATCATCCATCCCACCAAGGGTGTTCATATCATCCTCCCGAAGCTCTCCGACCAGTCGCTCTTTGTGGCGTCGAAGGATGGCAGGATGTTCTTTATCATTCCTTTCGACCGCTGGTCGCTCATCGGCACCACGGATACGAATTACGGCGGCGACCTTGACGAAGTGCACGCAGACAGTTCTGATGTGGACTATCTTCTTAGGGAGAGCAGGCGCATCCTTCCCGGACTGGACCTGTCGAAAGAACATATTCTCTACACCTACGCGGGCGTGCGGCCGCTGGCCTTTGCAGGGGAGCGGGAGAGCAAGATATCTCGCAAGCACCGGGTGATTCCGGAAGGCCGGACGGGTCGCATCATCACCATCGCGGGCGGGAAGTACACGACCTACCGGAATATGGCGGAAGACGTGGTGGACGCGGCGTGCAAGAAGCTGGACAGGAAGATCGCCTGCGTGACAGCGGACAGGCCGCTTGCAGGCAGTCTTCCTGTTGAGTTCGACGAGTATCTTCGCGAGGCGGTGCCGGGATTGGCGGGTCAGTACAAAGTCAGCCCCGAACTCGTGCAGCATCTCATCCACTTCTACGGCTCACGGGCGGAAACATTGCTGCAGATGGCGAAGGAGCATCCTGAACTTGCCGGTCCAATCTCGCCGGAGAGCAAGGACATCTATGCACAGGTCCTCTACGGCATCCGCGAGGAGGGCGCGAGGACCCTCTGCGACGTCGTCCTAAGAAGGATGCATCTGGGCATCACATCTTCACGAGGCGAAGAGCAGGCGGGAAGGATCGCGGACATTGCGGCGAAGGAATTGAAGTGGAATGAAGAGGAGAAGAAACATCGCATCGGAGAGTTCGCAGAGGAATTGCGGAAGGAGAGGAAATTCTAAGGCTGCTTCTTAACAATGCGTGAAGAGAGCGACATCAAAACCTAAGTTCGTGGCCCCGTCGCCCAGTTTATTTGCGCATCTTGCCTCTTTCTTCACGCGCCATAGCAAGTTCCCAGTCAAGAGCGTGAAATATCTTCGTTCTTGCGTCAAAGGCATGCGATGGAAGACTTCTCTCTATGAAGGAGACATGTTCTTCATGCGAATAGTTCTCTTTGAATTCTTCAAGCTTGATCGCGACAAGAAGTATCTTCTCTGCTTTACGGACCCTCGCTTCTCTCAACATGTGCAATTCATCCTATGATTGAATGAGGGTGTAACAGCAAGTGCCGCTACTATGTCACGATGCTCTCGCGTTGTCAACGACCGAGATTTTGGCCGTTCATGTTCCCGAATAATCCCCGAAATTTCCGTCGCTTTCCGGCCCTCAAACTGGGAATTTATATTGACAAAGCAGTGAGTGTGTTTTAATATCAACTTTGTCTTTCCGCAGGATACGTGCGCGGAACTAGCTGAAAATTTACGTGAAAAAGGTGATTAATGCCTTTCGAGTTCGGCCGGATCAAGCGCCTTCCTCCCTATGTCTTCTCCATCGTCACGGCCATGAAGATCGAGGCGCGGCGGCGCGGCGAGGACATTATCGATTTCGGCATGGGAAACCCGGACCAGGCTACGCCGGAGCATATCGTCGACAAACTGGTTGAGGCTTCGCAGAACCCCAAGAACCACCGCTACTCAGCGTCCAAGGGCATCACGAAACTCCGCGCCGCGATCTGCGACCGATATCGGAGCAGGTACGGCGTCGAGATCGACCCCGAGACCGAGGCCGTGGTGACCATCGGCTCCAAGGAAGGCCTGTCCCACCTCGCGCTTGCCACCATCGAGCCGGGCGACGTGGTGCTCACGACCGCGCCCGCCTATCCCATCCATCCCTACAGCGTGATCATCGCAGGCGGCGAGGTGCGCTCCATCCCGCTCCGCAAGGATGGCGACTTCGTTGCCGACATGGAAGAGGCATTCCGGAACACCTGGCCGCGGCCGAAGATGCTGATCATCAACTTTCCGAACAACCCGACGACCCAGGTGGTGGACCTCCCGTTCTTCCAGCGCATCGCCGATTTCGCACGAGAGAACAACATCATCGTGGTCCATGACCTTGCCTACGCGGACCTGAACTTCGACGGCTACAAGGCGCCGAGCTTCCTGCAGGCGAAAGGCGCCAAGGACGTGGGCGTGGAGTTCTATAGTCTCACCAAGTCCTACAACATGGCGGGCTGGCGCGTAGGCTTCTGCGTCGGGAACAAGGACGCGGTGGGCGCGCTCATCAAGATCAAGAGCTACCTTGACTACGGTATGTTCCAGCCCATCCAGATCGCTTCGATCATCGCACTCAAGGGGCCGCAGAAGTGCGTGAAGGAGATATCGGACATGTACCAGTCCCGGCGCGATGTTCTCGTTGACGGGCTGAACAAGGCCGGCTGGCCGATCGAGAAGCCCAAGGCGACCATGTTCGTCTGGGCAGAGGTCCCGGAGCGGTTCCGGAAGACGGGGTCTCTGGAGTTTTGCAAGAGACTTATCAGGGACGCAAGGGTCGCGGTCTCGCCCGGCATCGGCTTCGGAGACCACGGCGAAGGATATGTTCGCTTCGCCCTCGTGGAGAACGAACAGCGCATCCGTCAGGCGGTGAAGGGGATCAGGAAGGTACTGCAAAAGTAAAATCCACCACGGAGACACGGAGTCACGGAGGGAGTCCTGGACTGCAGGATGCAGAATGCGGACCGTCCTAGGTGAACTCTTTCGCTGTCGATTTCTCCGTGTCTCAGTGTCTCCGTGGTAAAAAGAATGAGGGATTCCCTTGGCTAAGACATCCATAAACGTAGGCATCATCGGGTTCGGCACCGTCGGGACCGGGGCAGCGCGCATCCTCATCGAGAACGCCGACGTTATCGAGCGGAGGCTGGGCGTGCCCGTTAAGCTCCGAAAGATCTCGGACCTTGATGTAAAACGCGACCGCGGAATCAAACTTGATGACACGGTCCTCACGAACGACGCACGATCGCTGATCACCGACCCGGAGATCGACGTTGTGGTGGAGCTCATCGGCGGGTATAGACCCGCCAAGGAGTTCATCCTCGAGGCCATTAAGAACAAGAAGCACGTAGTGACGGCGAACAAGGCGCTCCTGGCTGTGCACGGCGAGGAACTTTATGCCGCCGCGGAGCAAGCCGGCGTGACGCTCGGCTATGAGGCGTCGGTGGCCGGCGGCATCCCCATCCTCAAGTCGCTCAAGGAAGGTCTCGCGGCGAACCGTATCGAGTCCATCTACGGCATCGTGAACGGCACTTGCAATTACATCCTCACCTCGATGACGAACGAAGGAAGGAAGTTCGAGGAGGTGCTGAAGGAGGCGCAGGCCAAGGGATATGCCGAGGCGGACCCGACCTTCGATATCGAGGGCATCGACTCGGCGCACAAGCTGTCGATCCTTACGATGCTCGCCTTCGGCACGCCGGTCAGGTTCGAGGACGTCTATACGGAGGGCATCTCGAAGATCACGCCCCTCGACATCGAGTTCGCAAGGGACCTCGGTTGCAAGATCAAACTTCTGGCGATCACCAAGATGGTGAACGGCGAGGTGGAAGCGCGCGTCCATCCCACCATGGTCCCCGGCTCCTTCCCCATCGCTACGGTTGACGGCGTGTTCAATGCCCTCTTCGTGAAGGGGAACGCCGTCGGCAACACGCTCTTCTACGGCAGGGGCGCGGGCGACATGCCGACCGGCAGCGCCGTTGTCGCGGATATCATGGATATCGGACGGGATATCGTCTCGGGATGCGTGAACCGCATGCCGGTCGCGTCCTTCCGGAAGCGGGTGCCGCTCAAGGTACGCAAGATGGACGACATCACCTCGAGCTACTATCTTCGGTTCGCGGCAATCGACAAACCCGGCGTGCTTTCGAAGATATCGGGCGTGCTCGGAAAGAACAACATCAGCATCGAATCCGTGATCCAGAAGGGTCGTCAGGCCGCCGAGGCCGTGCCGCTGGTCATGATGTCCCACGAGGCCGTCGAGCGCGACGTCCGGAACGCGCTTACCGAGATCGACAAGATGGACTGCGTTGCAGGGCCGACCATGTTCATCAGGATGGAAGGTAACAGCGCCAGCTAATGCGGAGCTGGAAGTGAAAAGGGCGTGGGGCCGGTGTCCATCCCGCGTCGGCATCGCAACTCCGGATCGGTGAGGGGAGGTGGCTTATGTCTGACGATATCAAGGTCAGCAAGACCGTCGATCTGAAGGGCCAGGTATGTCCGTACACCTTCGTGCGGTCCAAACTGGCGATCGAGAAGATGAACCTCGGAGAGGTGCTCGAGGTGATCTTCGATCACAAGCCGGCAACGGAAAATGTGCCGAAGAGCATGGAGAACGAAGGGCAGAAGGTGCTGAAGGTCGAGCAGACGGGCGAGAAGGAATGGCACGTGTTCATCCGGAAGGATAAGGAAAAGAAGAAGGGATAATATTTCACCACTAAGGCACGAAGGCACCAAGAAAGCACTTCGTGTCTTTGTGTCTTCGTGGTAATGAGGGCGTCCAAATGGAATTCACCGAAGACCAGATCCTGCGCTACAGCAGGCACATCATTCTGCCCGAAGTCGGCGGGGACGGACAGGAAAAGCTCCTGAGCGCGAAGGTCGTTCTCGTGGGCGCCGGCGGGCTCGGTTCGCCCGTCGGCTACTACCTTGCTGCCGCGGGCGTCGGCACCATCGGCGTGATCGACAACGACCGGGTGGAGATGTCGAACTTGCAGCGCCAGATTGCCCATAACACGAACCGCCTCGGCGTGCTCAAGGCGGACTCGGCCAAGGAGACCTACGAGACGCTGAACCACGACGTCAAGGTCGTGACCCACAAGGAGCGTCTCACCTCTGCGAACATCAAGGACATAATCAAGGACTATGACATCGTGGTGGACGGAAGCGACAACTTCCCGACGCGGTACCTCGTGAACGATGCCTGCGTGATGCAGAGGAAGACGCTCGTGAGTGCGGCGGTGTTCCGTTTCGAGGGACAAGTGATGTCCATCTATCCGGGCGACGGGCCGTGCTACCGCTGCCTCTTCGAGGTGCCGCCGCCGGCCGGCATGGTCCCCTCCTGCCAGGAAGCGGGGATCCTGGGCGTCGTGACCGGCGTTGTGGGGACGCTCCAGGCGACCGAGGTGGTGAAGGCCATCCTGCGCATCGGCGATCCGCTCAAGGGACGGCTGCTGCTCTGGAACGCTCTTGACATGAGCTTCCGCACGGTGAAGGTGCCCAGGAACAGGGAGTGCCCGGTCTGCGGCGAGAAGCCGACGATCACGGAGCTGATCGACTACGAGTGGTTCTGCTCGATGAGCCACTGATACGTGCGGAGTGCCGAGTTTGGGGTGAGCACAGGCAGCCTCAGGCTTCAGTCTGAGGAAGATGTATGTTGAGCATCACACGGTCCGATCTGCGGACCATCATCGACCACTGTAACGCCGGCTATCCCGATGAGGCCTGCGGAATCCTCGCAGGAAGACTCGGCAGGGTGGAACGGGTCTACTGCATGGCGAATGCCCGGCCGGGACCGGCAAGCTACGAGATGGATCCTGAGGAACAGTTCCGCGTGATGAAGGACGTCCAGCTTGCAGGACTCGAAATGCTCGGCACGTTCCATTCCCATCCGGGTGGCCAAGCCTACCCGTCGGGCATCGATGTCGAGCGGGCGTACTGGCCCGGAACGCTCTTCCCGAACTACCCTGACATTGTCCATGTTATTGTGTCCCTGATCGACCGCCAGAACCCCGTGGTCAGGGGTTTTTCGATCGATAGCGGGACGGTGAGCGAAGTTGGTCTGGAAGTGCTCGATCAGGTTCTTCGGTGATCATCGCATAGTGATAGGAGGAGGCCTTCATGACAGTCAAGGTTCGCATCCCGACCCCGCTGCAGAAGCTTACGAACGGAAAGTCGGAGGTCGAATGCTCCGCGCGGACGATCGGGGAAATGGTGGACGTCCTAGAAAAGGATTTCCCCGGCATGAAGGAACGGCTCACCGAGGGCGGCAAGGTGCGCCGGTTCATCAATATCTATGTGAACGAAGAGGACATCCGCTTTCTCAACAAGGAGGGGACCGCGCTGAAGGACGGAGATGCGATCTCCATTGTTCCCGCCATCGCGGGAGGCCGCTAATTCGCGAGGGAAGGAAGGAGCACAAGGGACGGGGGCAGATAACGTTCCGCTTTTTCTCTGATCGTCCTGCCTTTTCCTTTTCCCCTTCTTCCCCTCCGGTTCCACCAAGGAGGTCCTATGGCGACGAAGAGGATCAAGTTGACGTTCCCGCAGGAGCTGATCAAGGAGCCGGTCATCTTCACCATGGCCAAGAAGTTCGACGTGATGCCGAACATCCGCCGGGCGAGGGTCTCGGACAGCGTCGGAGAGGTCGTGCTTGAGCTCGAAGGAGCCGAGAAGAGGCTGGAGGAAGGCATCGCCTATTTGAAGGAACGGGGTGTCAAGGTGGAACCGGGAGACGAGGAGTTCGCGGGGTGACCGCAGCTGACGCAGAGGACGGGTGCGGATCCCGGCACCTTCCCTACGGGACCCTATGAAATTCATCATTCTGTTAGGCGATGGAATGGCCGATCGGCCGCACGCCGACCTCGGAGGCAAAACTTGCCTTCAGGCTGCCCGAACGCCGAACCTCGACAGGATTGCGACGCTCGGCGAGGTCGGCATGGTCCGCACCGTGCCGCCAGGATTCCCTCCGGGAAGCGACGTGGCAAACCTCTCGGTCATGGGGTATGATCCGGCACGGTTCTTCACCGGCCGGTCGCCGCTTGAAGCGGCGAGCATGGGGGTCCAGCTCGGCCCGGGCGACATCGCCTATCGCTGCAATCTCGTGACGCTCAAGGTGACCGGAAGCAGAGCGGGCGCTGCCGGCAGGGGGCGCAGGGCTGTCATGGAGGATTTCAGTGCGGGCCACATCTCGACACAGGATGCGCGCACGCTCATCGAAGAGATCGACAGCAAATTGGGAAGCGAGCACATCCGTTTCTATCCTGGCGTAAGCTACCGTCATCTCATGGTCTGGAAGAACGGCAAGGACAAGATCGAGTGTACGCCGCCCCACGACATCCAGGACAGGGACATCCAGGACTACCTGCCGCGCGGTGAAGGCGACGGTGTCATCAACGAACTGATGGAGGAATCCGTCGATATCCTTACGAGTCACCCCTTGAACAAGAGCAGGCTTGAGCAGGGGAAGCGTCCCGCGAACAGCATTTGGCTCTGGGGCCAGGGCAGACGGCCGAGCATGCCGACCTTCAAGGAAAAGTACGGCCTTGAGGGCGCAGTGATCTCTGCGGTGGACCTTACCAAGGGCATCGGCGTCTATGCCGGGTTTGACGTGATCAGCGTGCCGGGAGCCACGGGCTGGATCGACACGAACTACGTGGGCAAGGCCGAGCACGCGCTCTTTGCCCTCAAGACCAAGGATATCGTCTATCTCCATGTCGAGGCGCCGGATGAGGCCGGCCATACGGGCGACGTCAAGAACAAGATCAGGGCGGTCGAGGATTTCGACGAATTGATCGTCGGCAATATCGTGGAGGGCATGAAACAGTTCGACGAATACCGCATCCTCGCATTGCCCGATCATCCCACGCCTCTCGAGATCCGCACCCATTCTGCTGAGCCGGTGCCGTTCGCTCTGTACGATAACAAGAAAGAACGGTCGGGCGGACCGGTCTCCTACGACGAGACGATCGCGCAGAGGAAGGACGCGCTGGTCTTCGAAGAAGGCTACAAGCTGATGGATTACTTCTTAAGAAAATAGCGCCACAGCTCAGCCACAGCGTACACAGGGGCTTCCGGAAAAAGGCGGTCATTCCTGCCGAAGCAGGACATATCGTTCGCTGAGCCCCCTGTGATCTTCGTAGCAATGGAAGCTCTATCTTTTCATCGGAGGTCGGAGGGTGCTCATAGTTCAGAAATACGGCGGTACGTCGGTGGGGAACCCCGAACGCATCAAGAATGTGGCGCGGCGCGCCGTGCGGGCAAAGCAGGAAGGGCACGACGTGGTCGTGGTCGTCTCGGCGATGAGCGGCGAGACGGACAAGCTGATCAATCTGGCGAACCAAGTATCGGACAACCCCGACCCGCGGGAAATGGACATGCTGGTATCGACGGGCGAGCGCGTGACCATCGCTCTTCTCGCTATGGCCATCCAGTCGCTGGGCTACAGGGCCCAGTCCTTTACGGGCCGGCAGGCCGGCATCATTTCCGACAGCGTCCATACGAAGGCCCGGATCGAGAAGATCTCCGGCGAGCGGGTGCGGCATGCGATCAAAGAAGGGAAGATCGCAGTGGTTGCCGGCTTTCAGGGCGTCACCGAGCAGGATGACGTTTCGACACTGGGCCGCGGCGGGTCAGACCTCACTGCCGTTGCCGTGGCAGCGGCGCTCAAGGCGGACTTCTGCGACATCTATACGGATGTCGACGGCGTCTACACTACGGACCCCAACATGGTTCCCCAGGCGAGGAAACTGGACAAAATCTCCTACGATGAGATGCTCGAACTGGCAAGCCTGGGCGCCAAAGTGCTCCAAACGCGGTCCGTCGAGTTTGCGAAGAAATACAATGTTCCCGTTCGGGTGCTTTCGAGCTTCAACGACAATCCGGGCACCCTGGTGACCAAGGAGGATGCGGATATGGAGAAGGTGGTGGTGTCCGGCGTGGCATACGACAAGAACCAGGTGAAGGTGACGGTGCAGGGCGTGCCGGACAAACCGGGCGTGGCGGCGAAGATCTTCAATACCATTTCGGACAACAACATTGTCGTGGACATGATCATCCAGAACATCGGCGAGGGCGGGCTCACGGACATGTCCTTTACTGTGCCCAAGACCGATTCGAAGAAGATCATGGAAGTGATGAGGAAGGTCGTTGCCGAGATCGGCGCCAAGAACGTGAACATCAAGGAGGACATCGCCAAGATCTCGATCGTCGGCGTCGGCATGCGCTCCCATTCCGGCGTGGCGGCGCAGATGTTCTCCTCCCTGGCCAAGGAA
>JBAIYC010000258.1:0-3143 GCA_037916085.1 Nitrospirota bacterium
CCCGATGAGATCGCGCGGGTGTCGAACAGTTTCTCCCAGTCGGGGGGGAGGGAGGAGAGCGTGATCCGGATGACCGGCTCGGTCCGTGAGACCTCGAGCCGCGTTATGTCGGAACGGCCCAGCAGGATGCCTTCGGACAGCAGGAACCCGACGGCCATCTCCTCGAGTTCCGTGGGTGTGCAGAGGAGGGTGACCAGCGGCTGGTCGTTCAGGACAAGCCGGACAGGAAGCTCAGAGGCAACCTCGTCGATGACGCCTTGGACCGATGTCCCGGAGACTTTGAGGACCGGCGATTCCACCTTCGGCTTCATGGGGAGAATATACCATGGCCGCGCTGACAGCCGCAAGGAAAGAAGCCGGAGCAAAAAAGGCCTCCGGCAGTCTGACCGGAGGCCTTGGGCATGTTCAGACTTGATCTAGAAATGCAGGTTCAGCCTCAGCGAATAGGAGTTCACCCGCGCGAAATCCGCTTCAGCGACCATGTTCATGAGGGGAAAGAAGGTGATCTTGCAGCCGACGAACCCTTTTGACTCGGAGAGCTTCTCCTCTGTCAGGCCCGGATTCAAGGGACTTGTTGGCTTGCTGTCTATCCAGACCATGCCGTAGCCCGCATAGGGTGTGAATATCGCAAAGCCTTTGCTGATGGAGAGATCAAGCGACTGTGTGCTGATGTCGAGGTCGCTTACGCCGGAAAGCTTCGTATAGGCTCCGCGCAGGGCCAAGGCCGGGCTGACCGCGCTGCCTTTCAGGATGGCATACTTGATCTCGCCGCCCATGTATTTGATATTGGTGTCCGGAACATCGGCGTAGACGAAGCCGATATCGATGGGTATGAGCGGGAGGCCGACCTGTGCATGGAACTTGGGGATGATCAGGTTGCTCGGTACGCTGCCGTTCCCGGGGACCGCTTCGATCTTCTTTACGTACGTGTTGCTCGTGTCAATACTGACACTGGTCGCCTCGATGCCGGCGTCGAGACCGGGCAGTTTGTCGCCCAGGGGTTCGGCTGGAGCGAGGGGAACATAGCTGATCGCAAGGCCCAGATCACGGCTGAGCGCCTTGAAATCGTCCTGGGTAAAGTTCTGAAGGGTGATGTCGGTCTTCGCCAGGGCAGGCGTGGCCAAGCCAAGCAGCAGCAGTGTCGCGACAAGAACTTTCTTCATGAGGGCCTCCTTCGATGGTCAGTCAGGGGTACTATTCACCTTCCGCATCTGCTTGATGCGGCTTCAAACTATCAGAGGTCTCGGGGATTGTCAAGTAATTGTAGTTACACTGCAGCCTGCGGCGCCGAGGTATCTCTTGTGAGAAAAGAAACCCGTTGACAGCGGAAAGAGAAAGTGCTACAAAATTAATAATCGTAACACTGATTATCACGGAGTGTTCAATCGTGTTGCGAAACAATGCGAAGAGGGGCCAGGGATGCGGGCAGCACGGCCGACGTTGAAGATCGTCTTTTGTGCGGCTCTGCTCGTGCCGGGGCCGACCTGGGCGGCTCATCCCCTCATCACTGATGACTCAGGCACTCAGGGGCCGGGGGGCGTTCTGGTCGAATCGAACGTCAACTATCTCAAGGACAGCAAGTTCAAGTCGACGACGGTGCCGGTGAACGTAACTGCCGGCATCGGGGAAACCATCGATCTGGAAATGGATGCGCCCTATCTTTGGCTGAATCCGAGCCCGTCGACGGGCAGCAGTGAAAGCGGATTCGGTGATGTCCTCTTCAAGTTCAAACACCGGTTCATCGAACGGGAGCAGAAGGACGGGGAGGGCGGAAGGCTCGAGCAGTCCTTTGCCTATCAGATTCTGTACTCTCAGCCGACTGGCAACGAAGAAAGAGGGCTTGGCGCGGGAACCGCGTGGTGGGGCGTTCGCATGATCAGTACGACGGAATGGAACACAGTTGAGATCGACGCCAACGTGGTGTACGAATCATCGGGAAAGGCGCTCAGGCTCGGTAATTTTACGTTCGATGATGCTGTCATCGTGAGCATCGCCGCAAAGTTCGAGCAGCGAAGGCCCTGGGAACCGGTCGTGGAACTTGCGGCGACACGGGCAAGCGGAACTGATGGGGTGACACGCATCGTCACCGGGCTTGTGGGGCTCATGTATGAGCCCTCGGAGAAATACTATATTGATGCCGGCGTCCTGGTCGGGCTGAATAGGGACTCCCCGGATTACGGGCTTTTGGCTGGTTTCGGGTACAAGTTCTGACCCCGAAGGATACCGGGAGCCTTCTGCGGCGGCGGTCGGGTTCAGAAAGGATGAGCGATCATGCACATGGCTGATGCCTTGCTCTCTCCTGCGGTAGGCGGGACCTTCTGGGCGGGAACGGTCGCGGCGCTCGGGTATGCCTCCAAGAAACTGAAGGAGACCATCGATGACAAGATCATCCCCCTCATGGGGGTGATGGGAGCGTTCATCTTCGCGGCCCAGATGATCAATTTCACGATCCCCGGCACGGGCTCAAGCGGCCATATCGGCGGGGGGATGATCCTCGCAATCATCCTGGGACCTTATGCTGGTTTTCTTACCATTGCTTCAGTCCTGATAGTACAGGGCCTGTTCTTCGCCGACGGCGGCTTGCTGGCCCTGGGCTGCAATATCTGGAACATGGGGATCTATCCATGCTTTATCGTTTATCCGCTGGTCTTTAGACCCCTTGCAGGCGACGGTACGAATGGCCGCCGCCTTCTCCTGGCCTCGGTCCTCGGTTCCGTGGTCGGTCTTCAACTGGGAGCGTTCTCGGTCGTCCTGGAAACGCTGTTGTCCGGGAAGACCGAGCTGCCTTTCCGCGCCTTTGTACTCCTGATGCAGCCTGTTCACCTCGCCATCGGCCTTGTGGAGGGGTTCATCACCGCCGGGGTGGTGAGCTATGTGCGGTCGACAAGGCCAGAACTTCTCGAGAACGTCGCATCGGCTAGGCCGCTTGAGAGGGGGCTTTCGCTGAAGAGGGTCCTTATCGTCTTTGCCGTCCTGGCCGTCGTTACCGGCGGAGCGCTCTCATGGCTCGCTTCGACCCATCCCGATGGTCTGGAGTGGGCCATCGCAAAGATCACCGGCAAGTCTGAGCTCCCCGCGCAGGAACGCGGCGTGGCCAAGGCGATGAAGGAAGTGCAGGAAAAGACGGCTATCATGCCGGACTA
>JBAIYC010000259.1:0-2536 GCA_037916085.1 Nitrospirota bacterium
TAACGATCCCGGATGCCGCTGTGCGGCGGGCTATGGACCGGGAGAGCTCGATCAAGGTCCCCGCGATCAGGTTGGCCGCGATCATGTCGAAGACCCCTCGCGTCATGCCTATCCCGCCTTCTCGAAGGGAGACCCCAATGGCCCCGTTCAATATCAGGTTGCGCCGGGCGGCCTTGATCGACTGAGGGTCATTGTCTATGCCCAGGGCCTTCTCAAAACCGAGCTTGTGAGCGGCTATGGCCAGCAACCCGGTGCCCGTGCCCAGGTCGAGGAAGCGCTCCCGCGGCGTTACAGATGCGTACTTCTCCATGAGGAGCAGACATGACCGTGTTGTTTCATGGTGTCCCGTTCCAAAGGCCATTCCGGGGTCGATGACGAGCGCAATGCGGCCTCGGGGGGCCTTTTCCCAGGGAGGGATGATTGAAAAGCACTTCCCGATCGAAAGAGGCTTGAACCGGGTTTGCCACGTCGCATTCCAGTTCGCATCAGGTATGACCTCATGGGTGACCACCGGCCGGCGGCTTCCAGAGACGCGGCCCGACAAGAGCAAGATGGCGATGTCCAGTTCACGCATGATGATCCGTGGCGAGAGGGAATGGGGGAAGTAGGCGGTGAGAGAATCACTTCCTTCTATTACCCCCAAAGAGCCGAGCGCCATGCACCGCTGAATGAGAGGGGCGAGGAGCTGTTTCGAGGCAGATATGTTAAATTGATGATATGCCATGGCATCCATTGTAGGGCATCTTGCTGTGCGGGACAATAAGGCAATACTTCACGTGATGGCACTTCCCAGAAAGAGAAAAATAGGTCTTGCAATTCGTGATTCAATATGTTAATAAGAAATCAACTCTCTGGTGCAGTATCCAAGAGTGGGCGGTATCTCTGCCCACTCTTTTTGTTTGGAAGGTTATGAGGGCATCTTCGGAAGAAATACTGAAGGTACTCACCCCGATCCTTGAATCTCTCCGTCTTTCGCTCTGGGACCTGGAATTTAAGAAAGAGGGCCCAAAATGGCTTCTCCGGGTCGATATCGACCGCGAGGGCGGCGGCGTGACCCTGAACGACTGTGAGGCCGTGAGCAGGGATCTGGGGACTGTTCTCGATGTCGAGGACCTTATCGATCATGCCTATACCCTCGAGGTCTCGTCGCCGGGGTTGGACCGTACGCTGACGCGTCCGGAACATTATCAAAAGTGCATCGGACGGGCGATCAAGGTGAAGACCTTCCAGCCCATCGAAGGTCAGAAGGTCCTGACAGGCACGCTGAAAGGGATCGAAGGGGACATCATCACCATTGAGCTGGCGACGGGAAAGGTCATTGCCATGCCGCGGGACGGGATCGCCAAAGCATCCCTGGAAATTGTGCTTTGACGCGGCGCTTTGGCGCCTTATCCATAGGAAGAGCAGAATCGTAATCATTCTTCAGGAGGCAGAAAAACCATGGGCCAGGAGTTGATCCAAGTCGTTGACCAGATCAGCAAGGAGAAAGGCATCTCCAAGGAAATGGTGATCGAGGCGGTCGAGTCGGCGCTCGTGAGCGCGGCAAAAAAGAAGTACGGTGCGCAGCGGATCGCCGTGCAGATCGACCCGAAACGCGGCGATATCATCATGTACGCTTACAAGAAGGTTGTCCCCGAGGTCACGAACCCCGAGGAGGAGATCACGCTGGAGGATGCGCAGGCGGTCTTTCCGGAGGCGCAGATGGAAGGCGAGGTCCCGTTCCAGGTGGAGTTCGAAGGGTTCGGCAGGATCGCGGCCCAGACGGCACGTCAAGTGATCGTGCAGAAGGTGCGGGAGGCCGAGCGTGATGTGGTCTTCAAGGAGTTCAACGACAAGATCGGGCAGCTCGTGAACGGCATCGTTCTTCGCCACGAAAAGGGCGCCTATTTTGTCGATCTTGGGAAGACGGAGGCCGTGCTCCCGGCGCGAGAACAAGTGCCCCGGGAGAGCTACCGGCGCGGAGACCGTGTCCGCGCATATGTTCTGGAGGTGAAGGACACTTCCAAGGGCCCCCAGGTCGTGCTTTCCCGGAGCCATCCCGATTTCGTAGCCAAGCTCTTCGAGATGGAGGTGCCGGAGATCTACGAGAACATCGTCGAGATCAAGGGAGTGGTGCGTGAGGCTGGTGACCGCAGCAAGATCGCCGTGGCGTCGAAAGAGGCGCAGGTCGATCCCGTCGGCGCCTGCGTCGGCATGAAGGGCGCACGGGTGCAGGCGGTCGTCCGCGAGCTCCGGGGTGAGAAGATTGACATCATTCCCTGGTCCGAGGATCCGCGCGTGTTCATCGCGAAGGCCCTCAGTCCGGCGGTGGTGGAAAAGGTCGGCGTGACCGAAGAGGACCGTTCGGCCCTCGCCGTCGTCGCCGACGCCCAGCTGTCGCTCGCCATCGGCAAGAAAGGGCAGAACGTTCGTCTTGCTGCCAAGCTGACCGGCTGGAAGATCGACATCCTGAGCGAGTCGGAATACGAACAGGAACGGCAGAAGGAGCGCGACCAGGAGATCGAGGCTGCAATCGCCGAGGAAACGCGAAAGATGG
>JBAIYC010000260.1:0-8224 GCA_037916085.1 Nitrospirota bacterium
TTCGACGGCGGTCTTTCGGAGAACCTCGGTCTGGCCGAGGTCATCAGGGCAATGGAGATCCTGAAAGTCGACCCGAATGATGCGGTGCTGACGGCGTTTCGCCGGGCCCGCAAGGTGGTGGTGATCGCCGTGAACGCGCTTCGCTTCCCCGAGGTGGACTGGGACCGCTCCGCTGCGCCGCCGGGCACCGACACGCTGGCCGACCAGATGTGGTCGATCCCGGTCGACCGGATCACGCTGGACGGCGTGGAGCAGGTGCGCGACAAGCTGGCATCCTGGCAGGCTTCCGCTCCGGCCGGCGGCCCGGAACGACGCGCCTATTTCGCCAATGTCACTTTCGATTCGCTCAAGGAACCCGCAGAGCGTGCCTATTTCAAGAAAGTCCCCACGAGGCTTCAACTTCCGAAGGACCAGGTCGACAAGGTGCGGGAGGTCGGAGGACGGCTGCTGCGGGAATCGCCGGCCTTCCAAAGACTGATCGCCGACCTGAACGAAGGACGCTAGGAGGCGCTGCATGAGAATGACGATGAACATCGCACGTGCGCCGTGGCGGAAGACGGCAGGTGCCGCAGTGCTGGCTGTGGTCCTGGCTGCGGCGTTCCCTGTCGATGCCGAGGAGAAGACCGCTCCCGAAGCCGCCGGCGCGGCCAAGAGGCGGCCGCGTATCGGCCTCGTCCTCTCGGGCGGAGGGGCCCGCGGTGCAGCTCACATCGGCGTGCTCAAGGTGCTGGAGGAGATGCGGATCCCGGTCGATTTCATCGCCGGCACGAGCATGGGATCGATCGTCGGCGGTTCCTACGCCTCGGGCAACACGATCGACAACATGCTGTACAGCATCAGCACCATAAAGTCGGCCGACCTGGCGACGGATGCCCCGCCGCGGCAGGACGTGTTGTTCCGGCGCAAGCAGGACGACCTGGAGAACTATATCGGGCCCGAAGTGGGGTTCCGAGGCGGCAAACTGCTTCTGCCGAAAGGCGTCGTGACCGGCGTCGGCCTGGAAGCTGTGCTTCGCGATCTGGCCAAGATCAAGGGCTCCGTTGACTTCGACCGGCTGCCGATCCCGTTCCGCGCCTGCGCCACCGACATCGAGACCGGCAAGGTGGAGGTGTTCAGCAAGGGAGACCTCGCCGCCGTCATGCGCGCCAGCATGTCGGTTCCGGGAGCGATCGCGCCGGCAGAGATCGACGGCAGGGCCTACGTGGACGGCGGCCTGACCCGCAACCTGCCGGTGGATGTTGTGCGCCAGATGGGGGCGGACGTGGTGATCGCGGTGAACCTCGGCACGCCGCTCATGCGGCGCGACCAGATCGATTCGCTGCTCGGCGTCACGGGCCAGATGATCAATATCCTGACCGAGCAGAACGTGCGGGAATCCCTCGCGTCGCTCAAGCAGGGCGACATCCTGATCCTGCCCGAGCTGGGAGATTACTCGGCCTCGGACTTCGATCACATGCCGGACACGATACCCATCGGCCAGGCGGCTGCGCGGAAGGTCGCAGACCAGCTCGCTCGCTACAGCCTGCCGCCCGACCAGTATAAGGAGCACCGTCGCCGGCAGATGGGTGCGGAGGCCGCCGCTCCGAAGGTGGTCGACGAGATCCGCGTCGAAGGCCTGAAGCGTGTCAATCCAAAGGTCATCGAGCAGAGCATGGTGACACAGGTCGGAAAACCGCTGGACATCAAGACCGTGGATGACGACATGCGGCGCATCTACGGCCGCGGCGATTTCGAGCACGTCGGGTACCATATCATCGAGGAGCCTGGGAAGCGCATCCTGGTGGTCGATGCCGTGGAGAAGTCCTGGGGGCCCGATTACCTGCGGTTCGGCCTCGGTCTGTCCTCGGAGTCCGGCGGCGACTCGTACTTCAACGTGCTCGCCAGCTACCGGAAGACGTGGGTCAATTCTCTCGGGGCCGAGTGGAGGAACGACGTCCAGCTGGGTCAGGCGACCCGGCTCTTCTCGGAGTTCTATCAGCCCTTGTCCGTCAACCGGTATCTCTTCGTGGCCCCGATGGTGGAGTACGACCAATACCAGCGGAAGATCTTCCAGGATCGCCTGCAGATCGCGAGCTACAACTTCCGCAGCACCACCGCGGGGCTCGACCTGGGCAGCCAGATCACCACGTTCGGCGAGCTGCGAGTCGGCCTGCTGTACGGACCCGCCACATTCTCCCTGAACTCGGGGCCCACCAACCTTGCGCCGGCGGACAACAATGCCGACACCGGTGCAGTGCGTGCCCGCTTCCGCATCGACCAGCTTGACAGCGTGAAGTTCCCGCGCAGCGGCTACGCCGTCACGGGCGTTTTCCTCGACTCCCGCACCGACCTTGGCGCCCATGATGATTATACGCGCTGGGAGGCCGATGCCCTTTCGGCAGTTTCCTTCGGCGACAACACGCTGCAGATCGCGCTCAAGGGAGGGGGGTCGATAGGCTCCCACACCCTCCCCGCCTACGCGCAGTTCTCCCTCGGCGGGTTCCTGCAGTTGTCGGGGTATTTGACCGGGCAGTTCTATGGCGATTCTCTCACCTTCGGGCGGCTCGTGTACTACCGGAAGCTGAGCAAAGCGGTGCTGACGGAGGGCGTCTATGCCGGCGCTTCCCTTGAAGCCGGCCGCGTCGGCGGTCCCCTGGTCCCGGGCAGCCCTACGGGGATGCTCACTGCGGGTTCGGTGTTCCTTGCGGCCGATACACCGCTCGGCCCGATCTACCTGGGCTACGGTATCGCGGAGGAAGGCAACAGGAGCCTGTATTTCTATCTCGGCCTGCCGTGATCCGGCCGGACCATCCGACACGGACAACAACACATGGAGTCATGTATACCGCGAAGACGCGAAGAGCGCGAGTGACGGAATAAACGAGAGGCAGGAGATGATGTCAGCAATGAGCGCCTTGTTTCGGTGGCAGGTTTCGACGCTTCTGCTGCTGACCCTGGCCCTTACCGGCTGCGGCGTGCCGATCGGCGTCACGAAGGTCGACATGGTGACAGCCTATCGGGACATCAATGCCAACGCGCTAACCGGCGATGAGCTCAGCATGGATACCAAGATCATCCTTCATCGCCACGATCTCCTGGAACAGTTCCAGCGTGACCCGGCCGAGGTCATCGCCCGGCTGCACAAGATCGCGGTCACGGACCAGCGCCGCGATCTGCGGTTCGCCCTTTCCGAGATGAGTTTTCGCTATGGAAAGAGGCTGGAGGCTCCGAGACCGGACAATCCCGAAGGACAGCCATGGCTCGACCTCCTTTATGGGAAGCCGCCTTCCGGATATGCGCAGGACTACTATCTCCTGTCTGCGCTCTACGCCTATTACTTCCTGCTCGGGCCTGCGCAGGAGGAGCCGCCTGCGGCCTACGACCGCCGTTTCCGTGTGGCCTGCGATCTGTACAACCGCTCGCTTGCAAAAGCCTTCGCTACGGGCAGGAATGGAAGGCTGGAGCTCGCGAACACGGTCCGCGAACTGCCGGTTGCACGGCTCGAAATCACGGTCAGGAAGAAATCTGCGCAATGGACGCCGAACGAGGCCTTCGACAGATCCCTCGATGAATCCCTCGATGAGTTCAAGGAGTTCATCCCGGCGGATAATTACCGCGTCCACGGCCTCAGCGTTCGCAACAGGACGCCGGGCCTCGGCCTGCCGCTCATTGCCATCCTCAGGACCACTCCGGTGCTGCCCGGTGAACCTGTGATTCCGGTGACCGCCTTCCTGCGCATAACGGGCGGGATCGTCTACCAGCAAAGGGATGTCGTTAAAGCATCCCTTGAGTTCTATTCGGGTTTCGATGAGGCGAAGGTGACCGTGGGTTCCCGGAAAGTGCCTCTCGAAACGGATAGCACGGCGCCGCTTGCCTATAAGCTCAACGATCCCAGCATCTGGAGCCAG
The DNA here is from genome assembly GCA_037916085.1 of Nitrospirota bacterium. Lineage (GTDB taxonomy): Bacteria > Nitrospirota > UBA9217 > UBA9217 > UBA9217 > JAKAHZ01. The sequence goes on from JBAIYC010000260.1 coordinate 3,888, forward strand.
CTTGGCATCAGCCGTTTTTTCACACCCCGCTCCACGAAGACGCAACTGCTGCGGGTGCAGCCCTACCAGCCGGGACGCATACCGGTCGTGTTCGTCCATGGCACGGCAAGCAATCCGCTCTGGTGGGGGGAGATGGTAAACACTCTGCGGTCCGATCCGGTCCTGAGGCGACGGTGTCAGTTCTGGTTCTTCATGTACAACAGCAATCAGCCGATCGTCATATCCGCCGCGTCACTGCGGGGGCATCTGGAGAACGAGGTCCGCAAACTCGACCCGGAAGGGAAGGATGCGGCGCTCCAGGACATGGTCGTGATCGGCCACAGTCAGGGCGGCCTGCTCACGAAGATGACCGTCGTGCGGTCCGGCAACAAGCTGTGGCGAGCGCTGTCCGACAAGGACCTCGATCAGCTTGACCTTGCTCCGGATATCAGGAGCGTGACGAAGCAGGTCTTCTTCTTCGAACCGGTGCCGTCGGTGAAGCGCGTCGTGTTCATCTCGACGCCGCACCGTGGCAGCTTTCTCGCCACCGGCTGGGTACGGAACCTGATGCACAAGCTCATCGACCTGCCGGGGGACATCTACCAGGGCACCGCCTCGTTCCTCTCGAAGGCCGGGAAAGAGCTGAAACTGCCGAAGGAGTACATAGAGAAGGTACCGACCAGTGTGGACGGCATGTCATCCGAGAATCCGGTGCTCATGGCCCTGGCGGACCTGCCCATTGTCCCCGGGGTCACAGCGAACTCCATCATCGCGGTCAAAGGGGACGGAGATTATCACACGGGCAACGACGGTCTGGTCGAATACTCGAGCGCTCATCTTGACGGCGTGGAGTCGGAGTTCATCGTCCGGGCCGGACATTCCTGCCAGGACAATCCCATGACCATCGAGGAAGTACGGCGCATCCTGCTGGAACATCTTGCTTCAACCACGCTGCAGGCTGATGAACCATGAGGGACAAGCAGTGGTTTATCACGAGTTCGAACGGACTACGCACCAGCACCCCGGACGGCGATCCTGATAAACCGTTCCTCACAGGATCCCAACAGAGGTCGCATTTACATCACTCTTGATGATATCGCAGGAGAGGTGAAGATCCGATGCACAGGTACATGAACACATGGATATGCATGCTTGCGCTCGCTGCGATATCGGGATGGCCGGCAGGACTGACGACAACGGCAATCGCAGGTGAGCCTGACCAACGAGCGCCGTCGCAGGAGACGGCCACCGGATCAGCAGGCGCGCAGCCTGCTCTCCAAACGCCGGAGCAGACATACCATCCCGTATCTGTCACGGTGCTCAACAGGACGGTCGTCGTGTTCCGGTCTCCGTTGTACGGGTATGCTCCCCAGGACCGCGCAGCCACGGTGATGCAGCGTCTCGACCGGCAGACGGAGAAAGGGCTGTTCGGCCCGGTGACGAAGCGCACGGACCCCATCGGGACCTTGATCATGAACGGCGACGAGATCGCTTTTACCATCACCCAGGCCGACCTCGACCCGCTGTCCGGACAGACCATGGGGGAAGCCGCCGATGACGCAGTGAAGATGCTCAGCCTGGCCCTGCAGGAGGCCCGGGAACTTCATTCGGGCCGGATGCTGCTGAAGGCCGCGGCACGGATGGTGCTTTCCACCATCCTGTTCGCAGCGATCGTCTGGACCATCCGGAAGCTGTATCTCTGGCTCCTTGGCCGCTTGAAGCTCGTGCTGCGGCCTCAGCTGGAAAAGCTATCGATCGGAGGCACTATCTATCTGACCGAGATCGCAATGGGTGCCCTGCGGTTCTTCCTCGGGTTGACCGCGTGGGCGGCCGGTCTCTTTGCCGCGAACCTGTGGATCGCCTACCTGCTCCATCTCTTTCCCTACACCCGCCCGTGGGGCGAGACGCTCCGCGAAGAAGAGTTCTCCGGGCTCGGGATAGTGGGCATGAATGCCGTTCATGCCATGCCCGGTCTGCTCGTCATCCTGTTCATCTTCGTCATGACGCGGATCCTCACGCGGCTGGTCAAGCGGTTCTTTTCCGCCGTTGAGACGAGACAACTGAAGGTCAGCGAGAGATTTCTCGAAACTGCCCGCCCGACGAGCCGCATCATCGTGGCGGTGCTCTGGCTCTTCGCCGTTGTCGCGGCCTATCCGTTCATTCCCGGCAGCGGGACCGACGCGTTCAAGGGCGTGAGCATCTTCGTCGGTCTGCTCGTCTCCCTGGGCTCCACCAGCGTCGTGGGCCAGGCGGCCAGCGGTATCATTCTCATGTACTCCCGCTCGCTCAAGCCGGGCGACTATGTCCGGGTGGGGGAAACGGAAGGAACGGTCCTGTCGCTGGGGCTGCTCTCCACCAAGATCCGGACGGTGAAGAACGAGGAGGTCAGCATCCCGAACGGGGTCATGATCGGGACCACAACGAAGAACTTCTCGCGCCTTGCCAAAGAGGAAGGGGTGATCTTGTACACATCGGTCACGATCGGCTATGACGCGCCCTGGCGCCAGGTCCACGCGATGCTCATGCAGGCGGCCGGCCGGACCGAAGGACTGCGCAGGGAACCGGCGCCGTTCGTGCTCCAGAGCGCTCTCTCCGATTTCTATGTGGAGTACCAGCTGAACGCGTATATGAAGAATCCCGCGGACCGCATTGCCGTGCTTGCGGCCCTTCATGCGAACATCCAGGACGCCTTCAACGAGCACGGCGTCCAGATCATGTCCCCGCATTACCTCGGGGACCCGGCGACGGCAAAGATCGTCCCGAAGGGGCAGTGGTACCGCGCACCCGCCAACCCGGACCGGAAGAGGGGGCTGGACATCAAAGAGCAATGAGCGTCAGGCTGCCAACGTCTAGCCATCCACCTGTGACCAGGGAGCTTCAATAGTGAATCGTTCTTCCTTCTCCGTTCTCATCCTTGCCGCCATGGTCGGCGGATGCATATCGGCGCCGTTGCCGCCGGTAACCATACCGGTCCCTGCGAGGCCCGTCGACTACCTGGCCGAAGTGAAGCCGATCCTCGACAAGCGCTGCACGGTATGCCACTCCTGCTACAATTCACCCTGCCAGCTCAAGCTCGATTCCTTTGAGGGCGCCGACCGCGGCGCCACGAAGAAAGCCGTCTATGATGCTTCGCGCCTCCGGTCCATGGACCCGACCCGGCTCTTTACCGATGCACAGACGACGAAAGAGTGGCGCACGAAGGGGTTCTTCAGCGTCACCGACAGCAGCGTTTCGAACGGCTTGAATGATTCGATCATGATCCAGCTGCTGAACCACAAGATGAAGAACCCGAAGAGCACCGGCGACTATCGGCCGGAAACGGACGAGCTCGCCTGTTCCGAGGACGGGAAGGAGGTGGGAGGGTATCTCAAGAAGCACCCGAACCGCGGCATGCCCTACGGATTCCCGCCCCTCAAGCAGGAGGAGTTCATGGTCATTGCCGGATGGCTGGTCCAGGGCGCGAAGGGGCCCACCGCCGAACAGCAGCGGGAGATCGCCTCGCCCAAAGCTGCCGATGCCCGGCCCATCGCGCAGTGGGAAGCCTTCCTGAACGAGGACGATGACAAGCACGCCATGACCGCGCGCTACCTCTATGAGCATCTCTTCCTGGCTCACATCAGGTTCGGCACGCCGACCCGTGAGTACTACGAACTGGTCCGCTCGAAGACCCCGCCAGGCGGGCCCATCGACCTGGTCGCCACCGTGCGCCCCTATGACGACCCCGGTGCAGAAAAAGTCTACTACCGCTTCCGGAAGATCACCTCCACCATCGTCCACAAGACCCACATGGTCTTCGACTTTGACGATGCCCAGCTGCAGCGCTTCCGGGAGCTCTTCATCGAACCGGAGTGGCTGCAGCCGCCTCACCGGGTCGGATATGACACGAAGCTGAGCGCCAATCCTTTCGCGGCCTTCGAACAGATCCCGCCGCGCTCCCGCTATCAGTTCCTGCTGGACAATGCGCACTATGTGATCATGACATTTATCCACGGTCCCGTCTGCAAGGGCCAGATCGCGCTCAACGTGATCGACGACCATTTCTGGATCATGTTCCTGGACCCGGAGCACGACCTGAGCGTGCAGTACCCGGGCTTCCTGAAGATGCATCTCGCGGACCTCCGCATGCCGATCGAGAAGGGGAGCGACCTCCGCATTTTCTCCGCGCTGACCGACGAGCACCGCAAAGCGGCTGTGCAGTTCTACCGGACCCGTCAGGACTTCTACGCGTCCCACAACTACTCAGGCCTGGGCCTCGGGTCGATCTGGAAGGGCAACCGCGCTTCCGATGCGCCGGTCCTGACCGTGTACCGCCATTTTGACAGCGCTTCCGTGCACAAGGGGGTGCTCGGGAGCCTGCC
>JBAIYC010000261.1:0-6882 GCA_037916085.1 Nitrospirota bacterium
TCATGCTTGTCCTGGTGGACATGGAACAGGCGGGAGTAAGGATCGACGCGGGGCTCCTACAGGCGATGTCCGGAAAGCTCGCTCGTGAAATCGGCGACATGGCGAAGACCATCTACGAGCTCGCCGGCAGGGAATTCAATATCAATTCCCCAAAGCAGCTGGCTGATATCCTGTTCGTCACGCTCGGCATGACCCCCCTTAAGAAGACAAAGAAGGGTTTCTCGACCGATGTCGATGTCCTCGAAGAGCTTTCTCATGTACATCCCCTGCCTGGAGAAATCCTGAAGTACCGCACCCTGTCCAAGATCAAGTCGACCTATGTTGACGCCCTTCCCTCCCTGGTCAACCGTCGCACGGGAAGGCTCCATACATCGCTCAACCAGACCGTCACTGCCACGGGCAGACTGTCCAGCAGCGAACCCAACCTCCAGAACATCCCGGTGCGGACCGACATAGGACGGGAGATCCGGCGGGCATTCATCGCCGATGAAGGCCATCAGCTGCTGTCCGCCGACTATTCCCAGATTGAGCTGCGGATACTTGCCCACATGAGCGGCGATGCAGCCCTCATCGAGACCTTTACCCGTGACGATGACATCCACACCCGCACGGCCTCGGAGATCTTCGGCCTTCTGCCGGAGGAAGTGACAGCCGAGATGCGCCGCAAAGCGAAGGCAGTCAATTTCGGGATCATCTACGGGATTTCCGCTTTCGGCCTTGCGCAGGACATCGGCGTGTCGAATGCCGAGGCAAAGCGCTACATCGACGGCTATTTTGCCCGCTATCCGAAGGTGCGCGAGTTCATCGACCGCACCATCGAGCAGGCCCGCGCGAAAGGCTTTGTCACGACCCTTCTCGGGCGGCGACGCTACATACCCGAGCTCACCTCGGCATCTGCGCCAGTCAGAAGTTTCGGCGAACGCATGGCGATCAACACCCCCATCCAGGGGACCGCTGCCGACCTCATCAAGCTTGCCATGATCAGCATCCACAGCTCTTCGAAAGAGCAACGACTCCGTTCCCGGATGATCCTCCAGGTCCATGACGAGCTCATCTTCGAAGTGCCGGACGAGGAAAGGGATGTGATGAAGCAGCTGGTTCGAAATCAGATGGAGGGAGCATTGACGCTTGTGGTGCCGATCAAGGTCGATCTCGGCATGGGACGGAACTGGGACGAGGCGCATTGACTGCTCGACCGCGGGCGCCAGGTGCAGGAACGGCCGCTTCCGGCAGGGCTGTGCTCATCTCTGCAGAAAAGACTTCCGGCGGCCCCTAGCGGAAGCTGAACCGGAACTTGATGTCGGCGCCGATGTCGCCGATGTCGTTCCGGCCGCCGACCAGCGATACATTCCTGTTCACAAGGTATTCTACGCTGAACGCCTGCTCCGGAATCGCCGCGCCTACGTTGGCGGAGTAAGTAATATACACCCTGTCCTTGACGATTTCCTTCCCCGCGGTGACCCGCGGGACAGGGACATCGGCCTTGCTGAAGTAGGGGTCCACCTGGAACCGGTCGAGCCCGGTCAGCGTCCTCGCGCGGCTCTCCACGATGTCCTGAACAGGTCCCGTGACGATACCGATCGCCTCCCCTTGTCCGACCTCTGATTCCTTTCCGCGGATGTCTTCGGTCCTCCTGCCGATGGTGAGCAGGGCCAGGATGTTCGAATCGGTGAGCGGCGGCTCCGAAGAAAAAGCGACCACGGCGTGGTCTGCGCTCCCGGTCACCGTTACTCGGATCTGGTACTCTCGCACCTGCGTCTCCGCCTCGGCATCGATCACGGGATTGATCCGGTTCGGGTCCGCGAAGTCCGCGGAAGCGCGGAGGATATGAAACACGATCTTGCGGAAATAGACCTCACCCTTCTTCGTTTCCATATGGCCCAGCAGCTGCACACGGTTGACGGTCCCCCGTAAGAGCAGGTCAAGTTCAAAGGGGATCTTGGCAACATTGTTCTCCAAAATGATATCTTCCTTGCCGGACACGTGGACATCCAGCTTCGTCTCGCCGACGAGGCCGAGGTCCTCCTTCGACTTCGGCTTGAACCCCCTGCTCAGGTCAACAAGCATGGTCTTGAAATCGACCCGGCGGTCGTACCGTGCTCGCCGGATGTTCACGTCACCCGAAAGCGTCTGGGATGCCGCGTTACCGTCATAGAACAACGTTCCTCCCACCGTGGCGGTCAGACCGGGAGGATACCGGAAGGTTACGTTGTCCATGAGCGTCTTCGATGTGAAATCGACAAGTTTCAGGTTCTTCAGCTGGACGGTCCCGTCCACGGAGATCGTTCCTCCGCCGAAATCCCCCCGCAGACCTTCGGTCACGACCCGATTCCTGTCAAAGCTGATCGTTCCCGTGAGGCCGCTGAACCGCTGGGGAATGTCCCTGACCTTCACGATACCGTTCCTGATGGTCAGCTCCCCGCTGATGTTCGGATCGCTCCAGGCGTCCGTGATCCGCACGTTCGTCGTGGCAATACCGTCCCCGTGCTCTATGGCCCGTGTCGCGAACCTGAGCAGGGAAAGGTTCCCGTCTCCGGTCAGCTTCAGGTCCAGGCCCGATGCGATCCCCGCTGATCCGGAGAGGGATACCTTCGTCCCCTGACCGGACAGCGCCAGGGAATCGACCCACATCCTCCCCCCACGGAGATGGAGACGGACGTCACCCTCATTTTCGATCCGGTAATCACCGACGGTCATGACCAGGCGAGGGATGCGCAGGTCCCCGCCCACTGAATCGGCATTTGCGCCGCTGCCGGCGATCTCTGCGGACGCATCGACGGAAAAGCGCGTCTTAGCGAGAATATCGATGTTCTCGGAGAAGGTCGCCCCGGACAGGTCGGCAGCATGCACCTTCGCGGAGGCGGACCACGCGTAGGGTGCGCTCAGCTTGAGGGACCCACTTGCGTCGACGGAAGCTCCATCGTCACGCTGGACGGCAAGCGTCAGCCCGAGCATACCTCCTTCGATTGTCAGATCGCCCTCGGCGTCCCCGATCTCGTATCCCCGCGAGGACAGCGGAGACACTTCCGCGCGAGCCCGGACAACTGGCTGGGAGAAGCTCCCGGACGACGTTGCGGAGAGGTCCAGCGGTCCGGACAGCGGTATCTGCCCCAGACGGTCGATTGCGGCCAGATCGACGCCCGTTCCGTCGATCCGGGCTGCATAGGTGCCGTCAAAGCCGATCCAGCCGGACCCCTTGACGGTCCCGCCCTTCTTGCGTAACAGGACAGACGGGAAGGATATCCGCTTCGACGACAGCTCTGCCGTCAACGACCCGCCGTCAAAGGATTCTCCGTATGCGGACCCTGCCTCCAGATCGAGCTTGGCAGCGCCGGAGAAATCAGCGGTCGTTCCGGTGAAGGAAAGCGTCCCCGTTGCGGTGATGTCGAGAGGTATGCTCCTGTAGAAGAGCGCGACAACGCTCGCGACATCGGAGCGGACGGCCTTCAGCGTCGCGCTGAAGACCGGTGCTGCACCAGCCGCGTTGATAGACCCCTCGAAAGCATACCGCGACCTGCCTTGCACGAGAACGGCGTCCCCGAGGGACAGCACGGCATCAGTATAGCTCACTGTCCCCATGACGCTGGCGAACGGAACGCCGTGCACACTGAAGGGGCCCCCGGAGAAAGTGCCGAGGAAAGCGGGCCTCGCTACGGGGCCCGTCAGGCGTCCGGATGCGGACAGATTGCCGCGAACTTCCAATCCCGACAGCAGCGAAAGCAGGGTGCCGTTGCTCCACGACCGGGCCGCAATCGCCAGATCATACCCCCCGGCCGGGTCGATTCTGCCCGTCGCCGTCAGTTCCGCGTCTTCCGCCGCTATACGCGCGGCATCGATAAGCACCGTTCCCCTATCGTAGCGGGCCTTCAGCTGGATGTTCCCCGTCCCGATCGAGCGACCCTTCCGTGACAGCTGCCACTTCTCACCGGTCACCGTCGCCTCGTGGTCGCGATAGGAAAAACTAAGCCCCGCCTCCTCCAACAGCAGATCGCTGTAGCGAATATTGCCGAGCTTCGCGGTGCCATCCACAACAGGTGCGCTCCGCCGGCCCGTGACCGCCAACGACACCTCGATTCCCGGCTGCGGACGGTCCAGTTTCCGCCGGAGGAACGCCGACACCTTCCGCTGCGATGCTCCGGCGCGGAATGACAGCTTGAGCTGGATCGGGTCCTCCGGTCCCATGCCGACGCCGCCTTCCGCCGTCAGCCGCATATCCGGAGAGACAAGGGACAGATCCCGTATCGTCACGGAACGCTGGTCCGCTGTCAGCGCGGCATGAAGATCCGCTTCGATGCGCGGATAGGCCGGAACGTTCGCGGCCACCCGCGCGGTCAGCGACCGGACGTCCACGGATGTCCTCCTGCCCCATATCCTGGCCGTCATGTTCAGTTTCGTGACACGCACATCGGCTTTCGAGGCTGCGTCGCTGAAACGGGCGCTCCCGTTCGTAATGATGATGGTCCGGATGTCGATATCGTAGGCTGACGGTCCTCCTGCACCCTTTCTGGCGATCTTCGCGGCAACGGAGCGCAGGAGGTCTGCCAGGTCGACCGACCCGTCGGAAGCGCGGACGGCAACGATCCTGGGTTCGAGCACCGTCAGGGCTGGGATGGAGATCTTCTTCCAGAGAAGCGGAAAGGGGTTGAGGTAGATCTTGATCTTCCTGATCGCAAGCGCCTCGGGCGATGCCGCGGACGGGATGACGACGTCACGCACCTCCAGATAGGGCGGCAGCAGGTTCGCCTTGATCCAGCCGACACGCGATCCCGGTCCCATCACTTCCTGCAGGGGGCCGGCAATGAAGGGACGGATGCGGTCCGCGAAATGGTCGCTCTGGACATAGACCCAGAGAAGCACGAACAGGGCGACCCCCAAGAGGGGCAGAATGAGCAGTGATCTCTTCATCGTGACATCATCTCGGCGGCATGGTCCCCGCACCGGCGGCGCCTGTCGGCGTATCGAGCGCGGTTATGAGAGCGTTCCGGATCCGTTCCTGCCGCACCGGATCGGTGATCTTGTTGCGCAAGAGATCGCTCACATAAAAGGTGTCCAACGCGCGGGTTCCCTCGGTCGCGATCTTCGCGGAGGCGATGTCGAGGTTCAGCTCGTAGAGCGTTCTCGTGATGAGATAGAGCAGACCGACCCGGTCCCGCGCGGTGATATCGATGATCGTCAGGGTCTCAGAGGTCTCATTGTCGAACTCGACCTCCGTCGGCACGGCAGGAGAACCCTCCCGCGCCCGGACATACATCGGCGCCTCCGAAGGCCTGCGGGAGCCGCTCAAGACCATTCGGAGGTCAGTCGTGAGCGCCTGCCAGACCTCTTCATAAGGCACCATCCCGCCGTCGGCCGCGGAGACCTGAAAAGTGTCGATCATGATGCCGTTCTTCCCGGTGTAGACCTGCGCCCGAAGGATGTTCAGGTTCTGGGCGCTGATGGCCCCCGCGGTCCGGTAGAACATCCCGTAGGCGTCATAGGCGCAGACGGTGACTTCCGTATAGCCGCGGTCCCGGCGGTGACGGTGGTCGATGATCAGCCCTTCCGCAAGCAGGCGTTCCGTCATTGCAAGATGACGGAGCATCCGCTCTGTCGACGCCGACTGCAGGTAGTGCGGCGGCATGGCCTTCACGAAGGCATCGACCTTCTCCTCGCCAAACCGCCCGGCAGCGGCCTTCTTTAACTTGGCGATGCCTGCCGCTGCGCGCTGCCGCATCTCCTCATCCGTGACCCTCCCGTGCTCGAAATACCGGAGCGTCCTCAGATAAAGGTCCTCCAGGAGCGAGGCCCGCCAGGGCGTCCAGGTCGTAGCACTGACGGACGCCATGTCCGCATAGGTGAGCACGTAGAGCATAGCAAGGTTTTCGCGGTCCCGGACCATGCGAGCGAAGCCGCCCACAACGTTGTGGTCGGTCAGTTCTCTCCGCTGGGACAGCGTGGACATCGTGAGATGCTGTTCGACGAGCAAGAGCACCCGCTCCCGGTCCGCCCCCTGCACGCCCATCCGGTCAAGGACACCCTCCGCAACCGCTCTTCCCCGCGCCTCATGGTCCGACCGGAAGACCTTGCCCAGATCGTGAAGGAGCACGGCGAGCACCAGTATCCAACGGCGGCGAACGGCCGCGGCCGCTTCATTCAGCATTGACGGGGCCGGATGGCGGCCCTGCCAGAGGCGTTCCAGGTTTCCGACCGCATGGAGAATGTGTTCATCGACCGTATAGACGTGGAAATAATCCCTGCGCCCCAGGGCCTGGATCGCGCGGAACTCGGGAAGGTATTTACCGAGAAACCGTGTCTCCTTCATGACCGTGAGCGTCTCGGCAAGCCTGTCGGGTCTGTCGAGAATCGCGAGGAAGACCCGCGCCACGTCAGGCGATCTTCGGTCTGCATCGGAGACCCGACAGCTGGCAACGAGGCGCTGGAGCGTGGGAGAGAAGACTGCGTGCCGCTCCTGAAAGATATGGAACGCTTCCATAATCCTGTCGGGTCGGTCTCGCACATCCTCCTCGGCCCGTGGGAAAAGCAGTTTTCCCGTGACCGTGAAGACCCCGACGGTCATCGAGCGGTCGAACCAGGACTTCCTCGGCGGCGGGAGCACGCTCCCAGTCACGGCGCTGGATATTTCCAGGACGTTCCGAGCGTGGATAAAATAGGATTTCATGAAGCGCTCCACGGCCTCAAGGTCCCGTGAATCACGGTAGCGGAAGTCGCGGGCCGCGGTCTCCTGGAGATCGAAGGTGAGGTGGTCGTTCTTCCTTCCGGAAAGATAGTGGAGTTCGTTCCGCAGGCGCCAGAGGAAGTTCCGAGAACGGAGCAGGACGGCGAGGTTCCGGGCGGTCAGGACGCCCTGGGAGACGAGCTCCGGAAAGGACCGTATCCGGAAAT
>JBAIYC010000262.1:0-2262 GCA_037916085.1 Nitrospirota bacterium
CCGTCGACGTGCATCTCCGTCACCCAGTAGTGCAGGCTGTCGACGATCATGCGCCGCACGACGGGATTGTTTCCGTCGAGCGTGTTCCCGCAGCCCGTGTAATTGGCGTACCGGCTCTTGTCCTGCTCCAGGATGTAGTAGGTCTCGTTCTCGAATCCCCGGAACGAGAGCGTCGGTCCGCCGTCGCCTCCTTCGGCCGTATGGTTGAACACCACATCGAGGATCACCTCGATGCCGGCGCGGTGGAGCTCCCTGACCATGTCGCGGAATTCGTATACTGCTCCGAGCGGGTCCTTGCGCGAGCTGTAGGCCTGATGGGGCGCAAAGTAGGATACCGGCGCGTAGCCCCAGTAGTTCACCTTCCCCGGCGGGCAGTCCTGGGCGTCGAATTGGAACACCGGCAGGAGTTCCACCGCCGTGATGCCGAGTTTCTGAAGATAGGGGACCTTCTCGATGAGGCCGGCATAGGTGCCGCGCTTGTCCAGAGCGATGCCGGCGTTCGGGTTCTTCGTGAAGCCGGCCACGTGCATCTCGTACACCACGGTCCGCGACGCCGGCCGCTTGAGCGGAGCGTCCCCCTCCCAGTCGTAGGCCCGGGAGTCCACGACCACGCTCTTCATCGCCGTGGCCGCGTTGTCCCCCTCTCTGCAGGCCGCGGTCCGGTCGTATTTCTTCGGGACCGCGACGCCGCGCCCATAGGGATCGAGCAGGACCTTGGACGGGTCGAACCGCATCCCCTTCGACGTATCGGACGGCCCCGCAACCCGATAGCCGTAGAGCTGCCCCGCCTGCAGGCCCGGGACGAAGACATGCCAGTAGTGATACGAGCGGTTCACCAGGGGATCGAGGCTGATGACGCGGCTTGGCCGGGCATTGTCGACGTCGTCAAAGAGGAGCAGCTCGACGCCGGTGGCATGCTTCGAGTAGACGCTGAAGTTCACGCCGCCGCGACGCATCGAAGCGCCGAGGGGCGAACTCTGGCCGGGGTTCATTCTGGACATGGGTGTCAATGATGTTTCTCTGATCTTCTCCCGCTCTTTCCGGACACTCGATCTGGTCTGAACGCGCCGCACGATCAAGCATGCCAGATCAGAACCGGAACGTCACGCCGAGCGCCGGTCCGCTGAAGCGGAGGTCTTGAACGAACTCGTCCTCTTTCTGATCGAAGTACAGGTCCCGATAAGCAAGTGTCATGTTTCCCCAATCGGTGAACGACCAGGTGATTCCGATCATCGCCTGATAGGTCAAGCTCGCTGTTCCCGTGCCGATATCAACGTAATACGGCAGGGACCAGCTGCTGCTCCCAAGCGGGATGCGGCCCTTGATGCCGATGATCCCGTCCCAGAACTCCACTGCCCGGCTGACCCCGCCGCTCCCCGGGAACGTCTGGCCGGGGCCCGGCCCGGTGACGCCGGTCGCGAGCTCCCAGCTTGCCGAGGTCGAAAGATCGAAGTAGCGGAGGCCGCCAAAGACATCGAGCGTCGTGCCCTTGCCCTCCAGGACATCATAGCCCGCGCCGAGCGTCCAGCACGTGCCGCGCAGAGATGTCGTGGTCTTCAGGTTGAGGCTGGAGCTCACGAGATCGCCCCCGAAATTGATCGTTCTGACCGAGCTGTCCTCGTCACCGAAAGAGAGATAGATGATGTCCGTGAAAACGGACCACCGTTCTTTGCGCGCTTCGGCGGAAAGCATGATGACTGCATGGAGGTTCTGGAGATAGTCATTCGGCCCGACCTCGACATCCGGGCTCCCGCCGGCGCCGGGCGGAATGTTGTACTTCAGCGTGCCGTTGACGTTCGGCAGCCAGAGGTAGGGAGTGACCGAGAACGTCCACTTGTTATCGGGCGAAGAAGATTCTGCGTATGCCGGATCCGGTACTATCGCCGCAAGTAGAGCGACAAGGAGGATCATCCCCGTCACAACAAATTGTCGGTGAGCATTTGAATCCATATATCCCTCCGGCATGTGATGCCCTTCCACCGCGGGCGCCGGCGTGACAGCGCTCGCCGAGGTTTCGTCACAACAGGGACTCGGGAGCGAAGAAGGACAGAAACCACGTTGATGACCTGCGCCAGAACCCCACCTCGGGGTCCCTGGTGTAGCGGACCTCCTTCCCCTCTTCCTCGCTTATCCACACGAGATCGCCGTCGGACGGGTCCAACTCCAGGTGATAGCTGTATTTGGGCTGGACGAGCTCTTCGAACTTCCCGGCGATCACGTTCGCCAGCTCGCGGCTCTCGACAATGATGCCCAGCTCCGTGT
>JBAIYC010000263.1:0-2617 GCA_037916085.1 Nitrospirota bacterium
TCCGGACGGAGCTGGGCGTCGACCGGCCGCTGCCCGTCCAGTACCTCCTCTACCTGAAGCGGCTCGTCCGCGGTGACCTGGGCCGTTCGCTCTTCACGAACCGGACCGTTGCCGCCGACCTGCTCCAGAAGTTCCCGAACACGCTGAAGCTCGCCGTCGCCGCCGTCCTCTTTGCCTCGGTATGCGGCATCGCCCTGGGCGTCCTTTCCGCCGTGAGGCGCGGCACGGTCTGGGACCGCGTTGCTGCGTTCATCTCGATCGGCGGCATCTCCCTGCCCGTGTTCTGGCTCGGCCTCACCCTGATGCTCGTCTTCGCCCTCCACTTCCGGTGGCTGCCGCCGTCCGGCATGGGCGAGTCGGCCGCCTACCTCGTCCTGCCGGCCATCACGCTCGGCACCTACTCGATGGCGTACATCGCGCGCATCACCCGCACCTCCATGATGGAGTCGCTCTCCCAGCCCTACATCGTCACGGCCCGGGCAAAGGGCCTCTCCGAGCCGGTCGTCGTCCTGAAGCACGCGCTCAAGAACTCGCTGATCCCCATCGTGACGCTCATCGGCCTCGACCTCGGCTCCTATCTGAACGGGGCGGTGCTGACCGAGACCATCTTCGGCTGGGACGGGCTGGGACGGTTCGCCCTGGACGGCATCATGAAGCGCGACTATCCGGTGATCATGGGCGTCGTGCTCTTCGGGGCCGTCGTCTTCGTCACCATGAACCTGCTGGTGGACATCTCGTATCACTATCTTGACCCGCGGGTGAGGGTGAGGGCGGAGAGGTAGGAACAGGGGCGGCGCTCCTGCGCTGCATTTGCTGTTCCTCCGCGTCCTCTGCGGTCAATACGTATGTTTTGGGAGCTTGATTTTTGATCACATTTAGAGACATCTCCGGCAATCTCTCTGTCCTGGCCGCTTCCTTCATCCTTGCGGCACTCATCCTTGTCGCGCTCGTCGGTCCGCACCTTGTGCGGTACGACCCCGTGGCGGTGGACCTGGACCACATCCGGTACCCGCCCGGCCGGATGCACCTGTTCGGCACGGACGGCATCGGGAGGGACATCCTGAGCCGCGTCGTGTACGGCGCGCGCATCTCGCTCCTTGTCGGCATCTCGGCGACGGCGCTTTCGCTCGCGATCGGCGTGCTCTTCGGGCTCCTGGCCGGCTATTTCGGCGGGAGGACCGACATGGTGCTGTCGCAGGTCTTCGACATCTTCCTTGCCTTCCCGAGCCTCCTTCTGGCGATCGGCATCGGCGCGGTCATGCCGCCGGGACTGTACTCCGCCATGCTGGCCATCACGCTGGTGAGCTGGGCCGGGTTCGCGCGGCTCGTACGGGGGCTTGCCCTGTCCCTCCGGGAACAGACCTATGTGGAGGCGTCGCTCGCCATCGGCGCATCGTCGGCGAGGGTGCTCTTCCGGCACATCCTCCCGAACGCGCTTCCGCTGCTCATGGTCGCGGCAAGCCTGCGCGTGGGCGGGTTCATCCTGCTCGAGGCGGCGCTGTCCTTCCTCGGCCTTGGCGTGCAGCCGCCGACACCGACCTGGGGCTCCATGATCAGCCTGAACCGCGCGTTCATCAATTCCGCGCCCTGGATGGTGATCTTCCCGGGTCTTGCCATCAGCCTGACGGTGATCTCCTTCAATATCGTCGGCGATTTCCTGCGGGACAAGCTGGACCCGCGGTTCCGGGGCTAGCGGGGTACAACCGAACAACGTAACCGCGAGGACGCAAAGGACACGAAGGAGGCAAGAGGGATAGACGTTGGATCCTGTCAGTTGCGAATTTCTTCGCGCTCTTCGCGCCTTGGCGGTTCATACATTTGCTGTTCAGACGTCTTCATTCTTTGCTGTCGAGCCCTATGCGCATTCCCCCGAAGAAATCCCTGGGCCAGAACTTCCTGACCGACCCCCACTACCTGCGGAAGATCGTCGATGCCGCGAAGGTCGGCCCTGCCGACCAGGTGGTGGAGATCGGCCCCGGCCTTGGCCATCTGACGCGGGAGCTCGCCCCGCGGTGCGGACGGCTCGTCGTCATCGAGCTGGACGACCGCCTGATCCCCGGGCTGCGCGAGGAGTTCGGCGGCCTGCCGCAGGTCGAGGTCGTCCACGGCGATGCGCTCACCTTCGAGTATGGTTCGCTTCCCGGACGATGGAAGGTCGTTGCCAACCTGCCCTATTACATCTCGACGCCGCTCATCCAGCGCCTGCTGGCTCACCGGGACCGGTTCGCCTCTCTCACGCTCATGCTGCAGAAGGAGGTGGCCGAGCGGGTGGCCGCGCCGCCGGGGGGAAAGGAATACGGCTATCTTTCGGTTCTGGTGCAATACTCCGCCCTAGCCCGCATCGAGTTCACGGTTCCCGCCGGCGCGTTCTCTCCCCGGCCGAAGGTCGATTCGGCCGTCGTGGGGCTGGCCATTCCGGAGCGGCCGCTCCACGCGGTCCGCGACGAGCGGACCTTCCTCGAGGTCATCCGGGCGGCATTCTCCCTCCGCAGGAAGACCCTGCGGAACGCCCTGCAGCCCCTGGGGGTTGCCCGGGACATCCTCGGCCTGGCAGCGGCTGCGGCCGGCATCGACCTTGGCCGCCGGGCCGAGACCCTGAGCGTCGACGAGTTCTGCC
>JBAIYC010000264.1:0-2564 GCA_037916085.1 Nitrospirota bacterium
GGGCGAGGGGCGTGAAGAGATACTTTGCCGCGCCGTAGAGCAGCACCACGGGGAAGAAGACCACGCAGATGGCAAGGGTGGAGACGATGGCGGGGACCGCGATCTGGACCGAGCCGTCCACGACCGCTGCCGTCAGCGGCTTTCCGAGACCCCGGTTCCGGTGGATGTTCTCGACCGCGACCGTGGCGTCGTCGACGAGCATGCCGATGGCCAGGGCCAGGCCTCCCAGCGTCATGATGTTGATGCTGTCGCCCGCCAGGTTCAGGCAGATGATGGCCGCCAGGATCGAGAGCGGGATCGAGACGGACACGACCACCATGCTGCGCCAGGAGCCGAGGAAGATGAGGATCATGAGCGAGACGAGGATGGAGGAGAGGACGGCCTCGCGCACCACGCCCTCGATCGCCCCGCGGACGAAGACGGACTGGTCGAAGTCGATCTTAAGCTCCATGCCCTGGGGAGCGACCTCACGGATCTGCGGCAGCGCCTCCCGCGTCGCATCGACGACCGCGAGCGTCGAGGCGTCGGCGTGTTTCAGGATGGCGAGGTAGGTCGCCCGCCTGCCGTTCACGCGCACGATGTTCGTCTGCTGGGCAAAGCTGTCCGATACCCTAGCGACGTCGCCCAGGTAGACCGGCGCGCTGCCCACGACCTTGATCGGGATGTTCCTGAACTGGTCGAGGACCTTGGGGCTCGAGTTCAGCGTGACGTTGTATTCCGTGCCGCCGATCCGTGCCGTGCCCGCCGGAATGATCGAGTTGGAGGACTGGAGGGCGGCCACGACGTCGGCGGGGGAGAGCCCGCGGGCGGCGAGCGCTTCGGGGTCGACGTCGATCATGATCTGGCGGTTCTTCCCGCCGAAGGGCGCGGGCGTCGAGAGACCCGGGATGGTGAAGAGCCGGACGCGGATGAAGTTGAGTCCGTAGTCGAAGAGGTTCTGTTCGGGAATGGTCCTGCTCGAAACCGTGAGCTGGGCGACGGGGACGTTCGTGGCGCTGAACTGGACGATCGTGGGCGGCTGCATGCCCGGCGGCGCGATCCGGAGGATCGTGAAGGAGACCGAGGATATCTGGGCGATGGCGGCGCCGATGTCGCTCCCCGGCTGGAAGTAGACCTTGAGCATGCCCGTGCCGGGGATGGACTGCGATTCGATCCGCTGGATACCGTTCACCGTCGTCGAATAGGCCCGCTCGCTGATGAGCACCACGCGGCGCTCCATGTCCTCGGGCGAAAGACCGGGGTAGTTCCATACGACGACGACAACGGGGATGTCGATCGCCGGAAAGATATCGACGATCATCCTGCTCGCGGAAAGGATGCCGAGCACGATGATGAGAAGGGCCATGACGGCCACCGTATAGGGCCGCCTGAGCGCCAAACGAACGATCCACATAGAGAAAGCCTTCCCGGAACGGCCTTCGTTCCGGCCTTTGCGTGATCCTTCATGCTACTTTAATGATGTCGCATTTCCCGGGGCTGTCAAGCTTATTTTCGAACGAAAATAAGGGGTCGCGCCCGTTCCCATCTGCGCTGCCGCATCCATTTGAGCCCGCAGCACCTGCCGAACTTGAGCGCCGGACGGAGTTCGAGCGGCCGCCCGCGTCTCATCCGGGCCACCTCTTTTTTCTCTTTCATCGGGCCATCATATTCCGCTATACTCGGTCATTACGAGCGTTTCTCCGGTCGGGGAGATGAGAGGAGCCTATTTCATGTTCAACATGGCCGTTCCGTGGTGGGAGCTGATCGTGCGGGGAGTGGTGGTCTATGTCTTTCTCCTGGTGCTGCTTCGTATCACGGGAAAGCGGCAGGTGGGACAGCTGGCACCATTCGACCTCGTCCTGCTCCTCGTCCTGGCGAACGCCGTCCAGAACTCGATGAATGCCGGCGACAACTCGCTGGTCGGCGGACTCGTCACCGCGGCCACGCTCATCGGCCTGAACTTCCTGGTGAGCTTCGTGACCCACCGCAGCAAGACCTTGGAGGCCGTCATCGAGGGGCGTCCGCAGATCCTGATCCACAACGGGAAGCTCTTCGAGGACGTGATGGCAAAGGCGCAGCTCACGCACCATGAGCTCAACTCCGCCCTCCGCCGGGCCGGCGCCTCGTCCGTCGCCGAGGTCCACTCCGCCATCCTGGAGAACAACGGCGCGATATCCGTCGTCACGGCGAAGAACAAGGCAGGTGAGAGCGGGAGTACTAGCAACCAAGACTCAACGGGATAACTGCGTTGCATGTTGCTGCGCGCAATTCTTCGAGATCAGATTTGTACCATCGAAACTCCGCAATAAGAAGTTTTGTCTTGAGTGAGGAAAGAAGAAGCTATACTATAGTGGCGTTATAAGAAGTCAAAACCAAAAATGACCCAGGAAAGTGAACGCGAAAAAGGAGAGAGAAAATGCGTGACGATCTGTACAATGAAGTTGCAAAGGTGGCCTATGAGCTCCATGAAAAGAGGGGATGGACGCACGGAAATGATGTGCAAGACTGGCTTGAGGCTGAGAAGATCGTGCTAGCCCGCAAGGAAAAAGGTACCGAAAGAACGAAATCAACAAAAGGTTCAGTCG
>JBAIYC010000265.1:0-6743 GCA_037916085.1 Nitrospirota bacterium
GCGTGAACTACCGGGAGCCGGATGCCATTTCGTTCCTCCGGAAGTACAGTAACTACCTCACGCCCAAGATGGGCATGCTCACCGCTGACACCTGGGCACTTGTCGCCGTCTATCTGCGCAACCTCACGCTGAACCTGGTCACGATCACGGCGCTCTTTCTGTCCGTCTTTCTCGTCCCGCATCTTTCTGTCTGGTACGCGCGGGTCCTGACCGCGCCCGGAAGCGGGCATCCGCGCTTTCTCTTCTATGGCGGACTACTGTTCCTGGCGGTCGGGGTATTCTCTATCAGCCTGAACCAGGCGTACTGGTCGGTCAAACAGCAGCGATCTTCGAGTGGACCCTCGGGGCCCGTTGATTTCCCCTGGTATACGCGCCAGGTGAGCATACTCGTCTTCGTCGTCCTTCCGGTCATGCTCTCCGCCCTCTCTGGCGGTCTCTGGCTCTGGCATGCTTCCCTGCATCAGGCACCGCTGGGGTTTCAGCATGTCCGGGCCCTTGTCGTTTCCGTGTTCGCCGGCTGGCTGGGCGGTTCGATCGCGGCGCATCTTCATGCGAATGCCAAGCTCTCGGCGGGATCGTTGAAGGACGCCTCAACGGCCAGGCTGCTTGCAGCGGCCGCCAGAGAAACGGTCAGGATGGTCGGCGCCCGGATCAAAGAGAGCGTCCGGCCCGAGCCTCGTCTCAAGATAGGGACCCTTCTCGTCTGTATGGCGGTTTCCCTTCTTGTCGGGTGCGGGCTGTTCGTCCTGTGTTCGGAGCTCTTCCGGACCTGGACCGATGAGCAGTCATCGATCTGGTATGCGATGAATTTCAGCGCACCCTTCGTCCTCGTTGTGTACATGACCATCGGGACCCTCCTGATCGGGTTGATGGGCCGTCAGCTTCCTGATGAAAGCAGGGAGTGGTGGAGCAGGCTGGGAGGATGGCTGATCATCTGTTCGGTCTCCTGGACGGCCCTGTCCGCGATCTCCTTTTTCAGTCTTCCCGTGATCGCCTATGCAACGGCGCTTGTCGGCTCAGGCTGGCTCGCCTCGACGGTCAGCGGCGTTCTTCTCGGCAAGAGCCCCGCGACGGGCGGGACGGGGTCGAAGAAGTGGATCGAGCTCGCAGCGAAGGCCCTGCCCTACCTGTTCGTTGTCGGTCTGCTCATGTTCCTGTCGTTCCTGACCTCCAGCATCCTCGTATGGACCACGAAGGGATGGGATACCTTCTGGAGCGTGCTCTGGCTCGACAAGCACGGCCTGGACGAGCTGGTCAGCGCGAACTTCCTCATCCTGAACGACACGCTTGATGTCCGGCTGGCATGGATGTTCATGGCCGGCCTGGGAACGGCGCTGCTCCTCTCCTGGCGCATCGACGTCAATCAATTTTCGATCCATTATCTCTATCGCAACCGGCTGATGCGCGGCTACCTCGGCGCGTCGAACAGGGACCGGAACAGTCAGCCGTTCACGGGGTTCGATCCCGATGATGATGCATCCCTGAGCGACCTACGGTCCGACCGGGCAGCGCCTGCGAAAGGGTATCACGGGCCGTATCCGATCATCAATACCGCGCTCAATCTCGTTGGCGGCAAGAACCTGGCATGGCAGACGCGCAAGTCCGAATCGTTCTTCCTCGGCCCGCTCTACAGCGGCTACGGAGCGCTGCAGCAGAAGGACGCCGCTCAGGAGGGATGCTGTTACCGCCCGACCGATCAATGCGCGAAGCCCGACGGCATGTCCCTGGGAACCGCAATGGCGATCTCGGGGGCAGCGGCCTCCCCCAACATGGGGTATCACTCGTCTCCGGCGCTCGCTTTTCTCCTGACCGTCTTCAATGTTCGCCTCGGGTGGTGGAGCGGGAACCCGCGCTACCGGAGCGCGTGGGAGCAGGCGGGACCGACGATCGGGCTCTGGTACATGATGAAGGAGCTTTTCGGGTTCACCGACGACGAATCCCGGTTCGTCTATCTTTCTGACGGCGGTCATTTCGAGAACCTGGGGATCTACGAGCTCGTGAAGCGGCGGTGCCGGTTCATCATTGCCTGCGATGGGGGCCAGGACCGGGACATGAAGTTCGATGACCTGGGGAACGCGCTCAGGAAGATTCGGGTCGATCTGGGGGTGGATATCACGATCGACGTGAGCCCGCTTCGCGATGGGAAGAAGCACTGCGTCCTCGGCAGGATCGTCTATCACGGGGAGAACGGCAGGGAGGAGTACGGGGACCTGCTCTACATCAAGGCCTTGCTCTGCGGCAAGGAGCCCGCCGACGTTCTCAATTACCGGTCCCTGCATAAGGAATTCCCCCATCAGACCACGGCGGACCAGTGGTTCGATGAAGCTCAGTTCGAAAGCTACCGCATGCTCGGGCTCCATACGGTCCTGGAGATATGCGAACGGTGGGACGGCCGGGACGTGGAGAGCCTCGTCAGGAGGGTGGAGCAGTATATCGAACATGCGTGAAGCGCCACAGACGGAGATATGCAGGGTCCGTGAGCCGCGCTCCTGGTGCCTTCCCGATTTCTTCTTTCTCCCGTCCTTCCGGCCGTGTATAATGCTTTCTGGATCAGCGTCCTCTATTCATGAAATCCAGAACAGAAGCCGTCATCATCGGTACGATGAACCTCGGCGAGGCGGACAAGATCGTCACCTTCTTCTCCCTCGACCGGGGCAAGCTCCGCGGCGTGGCCAGGAACGCCCGCAAGTCCTTCCGCCGCTTCGGCGCGGGCCTCGAGCTTTTCACGCATTGCCGTCTGCACCTCTATGAGCGCGAGCACCAGGAACTGATCCGCATCGAGTCCGCCGACATCATCAGCCAGCACTTCGAGATCGCCGGTGACCTTTCCCGCCTGGCAGCAGGATCGGTCATCCTGGAACTGGTACGGGAGGTTGCGCCGGAAGGGGAGCGGAACGCCGAGGCCTTTCTCATGCTGACACATATCCTGCGCCTGTTGAACGGCGGAGCAGACCCGCTGTTCCTCCTCCGGGTGTTCGAGATACGGTTTCTTTCGCTCCTCGGCTTCCAGCCCAGGCTCGACAAGTGCCTCTCCTGCGGCTGCGCATCCGACCGCCAGATGGTCTTTTACGGTCTGAAGGGCGGTGTGCTCTGCCCCGACTGCATCGTCTCGTCCGGCGAGGAGCAGATCCGGCTGTCACCCGGTGCCGTCGGCTTCTACTATCACGTCCTCCGGATGGACCTGGATAAGCTCACCCGCCTGAAACCCTCGCCGGACATCCTGCGCGAACTTGACGAGGCGTTCTCCTCCCATACGCTCCATATCATCGGCAAGCGGCTGAGATCAACGGCGTTCCTGAAGACCATCGCACGATAACAGCATAGAGGTGAAGGTCGTCCTTATTGTCCCGCATCTGGAGGAGGACATTCTTCGCGCCTTGGTGTCTTCGCGGTACGGACTAGTTCTTGCTCTTTGAAGGGAGTGCTAACAGGGTGATGCTCGCCAGCAGGCAGAGGTAGGAAAAGACATCGCCGTACCGCGTATAAAAGGTCTTTTTCGCTCCCGCGGTAACGGTCTGGGTCAGCACGGCCTCGGTGAAGATGTTTGACGCGACGAGAATGCGTCCGTTCGCGTCGATGAACCCCGAGATGCCGGTGTTGGCGGCTCGGGCGATCGGGACGTGGTTCTCTACGGCGCGGAAAACGGCCATGGCAAAGTGCTGATAGGGCATAGCGGTCCTGCCGAACCAGGCATCGTTCGTGACTGTGGTCAACACCCGCGCTCCCCGGTCCACGAACTGCCGCACGAGGTCGGGGAAGATGACCTCGTAGCAAATGACCGTGCTGACCGGAATGTTCTTTCCGGCGGCCGATGACCGCTCGCCCACGACGGTATATTCGCTCCCCGCTTCGAAGTCGCCCGCTCCCTGCACCAGCTTGTCCGCGAAGAACAGAAGGCTCTTCTTGAGCGGCACATACTCGCCGAAGGGGACGAGGTGGCGCTTGACGTACACGTCGTCCACAGCGCCGCCTCCGTCCAGGAAGAATGCGCAGTTCCGGAGGCGAACGGTCCTGTCCGGGTCCATCCCGGCGGTAGCGCTTCCGAAGAGCAGCGGTGTGCCTGTTGATGCGACAAAGCGGCGAAGGTCGTCAGTCCTCACTGCGTTGTCTCCGATCCCTCCAAAATAGAAGGGCGTCGCGGTCTCCGGCCAGATGAGGAGATCAGGCCTGTCTCCGAGCGCCTTCTCCGTCAGACGCTTGTAGGCCGCGATGACCTCGTTCTGATAGACGGGGTCCCACTTCTTGTCCTGTTCGACATTCCCCTGCACCACCGATATCCTGATGCTCTCCGCCGTCTTCGTATGGGTCAGACGATAGGAGCCGTATCCGAGGACCGCGGCAAGGAGAACGGCTGAGGCGATGAGCGGGCGAAGGTCCTTCCGGTCCGCGACGAGGCCGGCGACTCCGATGTTCACCGATACTAGAAGGAAGGATATCCCGTAGACGCCCGCGATATCTGCGATCTGGATCAGCATCGGATGTCGATCTTGGGAGTAGCCGAGGAGCAGCCAGGGAAAACCGCTGAGCACGGAGGCGCGGGCAAGTTCGAGCGCGGACCAGAGCGCCGGCGCGGCGAGGAAGAAAAGCGCGGGATGGCACTTTTTGAGACGGACGGCTGCTGCAGCAAAGAGCGCCGGATAGAGGGCGCAATAGGCCGAGAAAAGCACAGTGACGGCGGCGGGAAGAAGTGGTACGTGGCCATAGAGGCGGAGGGGATTGGCGATCCAGGAAAGGGTAGCCGCGAAGAAGACCATGCCCGTAAGTCCGCCGAGCATGAAGGCCTGCCGGGGACTGCGGTCGCGGAGGGAGAGCATGAGCGGGACCAGGCCGAACCAGGCGAGTACGCTGATATCAACGGCGGGGAAGGAAGCTGCGAGGAGGAGGCCGGAAAGTCCCGCGAGCGCCGGGGCGCGGCGGCCCATGCTATTTTGCCTTCTGCTCCTGCATCCACCGCAGGAGGCCTTCCTTCATCGCCGTGTTGATGCCGGTGTCCGCTGCCATAGCGGGTTTGGGTGCCGGGCGGTCCTTCTTTTTCCGGCTCGCGGCCGGGGCAGTGCTCTTCACCGGTCCGGCGGCCGGTTTGGCCTGCTCGGGCCGCTGTTCCTCCGGACGGGCTTCGGCTGCGGCAGGCGCGGCAGCGATGCTCGACACCGCATGGCGATAGACGATCTCGCTCCGCTGGTTCTGCAGGAGGATGACGTAGCTGTCGAAGGCCCGGACCTTCCCGGAAACGCGGGACCGGTTCTGAAGCGTGATCGTGACGGGTGTCCCCTGCGCCTTATAGGCGTTCAGCATCGTATCGAGAAGATGCGGTTCCATGTCGCTCCTTCAACGGTTGATCGTTGTGATGGCGTGTTTGTAGTAGAGGTGCTGGCGTTCTCCGTCCCGGAGGAGAACGGTGAAGTTGTCGTAGGCCTCGATCGCCGCCTTGACGCGGTGCCCGGTCAGGAGAAAGATCGTGAGGACATGGCGGTCGCGGATGGCCTTGTCCAGGAACTCCTGCTGGATGTTCGGTTTGGCCGGAGCGGCTTCGGGCCCGGCGGTCTGTGCCGGCATGGCACCCGGCGAGGGAACGGCAACGAGAAGGACGGGAGAGGAAAGGTACGAGATGTCCTGCTTCAGGAGGGTGACGGTGCCGTTCTGCTCCTCGATGTTGATCTCGTAGCGGCCGATCTCGCGGACCACCCCTTCGTGTTCCGTCTTGTTCATCTGGCCGATGCGGAGCTTGACGCCCTGGGAAAGAGCCTGGGACAGGAACTGCGGTTCAATTGCGGTCACTGCTGCATCCATCGTTCTCAATGATAAAAGAATCCCTTCGTCTTTGCAAGGGATTTCTGAGAACGGAAGATGACTGACGCCGGGATGTTCCTGTGGTACAATACCGGCGCGAAGTGACCGAGATCCGGAGTGCAGGAGCCGGGGTGGCCCGATGGACGACGACGAAATGAGATCCATGCTCATCGAATACATGGGCAGAGGATTCCTTGAGAACATCATCGCCGCGATGAGGCAGGATGCCGGTCTTGTCCGGTTCATCCCCGCACTGCTCGGAGATGATGCCATCGTAGTCCGCCTGGGAGCCACGGCGCTCGTCGAGGAACTGGCAAGGGACCGCCGTGAGGCGCTGGCCGTCGCCGTGTCCGGTCTGGTCGCGCTGCTCGGCCACGAGAACCCTACCATCCGGGGCGACGCAGCGAACGCTCTGGGCATCATCAGGGACCGGGCCGCGCTGGAGCCGTTGAAGGACCTTCTCGGTGACGCGAATCCCTCGGTCCGTGCGATCGCCTCGGAGGCGGTGGGAGAGATCGAAGCGTCCGAGGAATAGCTCTGCTGCCGTGCATCCCTGCCGTGGGCGACGACGGCCGGATCGATCATGAACGGCGGCTCCCTTGTCACGGTGGCCGTCCCGTGATATTCTTGAGGAAACGGATCATTCCTGCGGAAGGAGAACATGATCGATGAAAGACCAGGATATCACGACGGAGATCGAGCAGATCAAGCAGCAACTGGAAGCCCTCACGGCGGCCAGGGCGCAGGCATCGGGTCGCGACGCCGGGGAAGGGGCCGGAGAGGCCTCTGGCGGGGAAGGGGAGGCAGGGTCCTGGTTGCGGGACCTGCTCAAGCAAGCCGAGGAGCTGATCGGCGGTCTGGACCTGCAGTTCAAGGATGTGCCGGCTCGCACCGCGCTCGTCATCTTCGTGCTCGGTGTCCTGACCGGAAGACTGCTCAGCCGGAGGGGGTAA
>JBAIYC010000266.1:0-13495 GCA_037916085.1 Nitrospirota bacterium
GCGGCTTCATTTCCTGGCGGAACATGGAGCAGCATTCTCCCCGGGGGATCGGCTTGCCGTCGGGCGAGTTCGGTGGATGCCCCAACAGCGTGCAGACGCTGTCCGTGACCTCGGGAGAGAGGATGTGCTCGAACTTGCAGGCTTCCGCCTCGGCGCCATCAAGAGAAAAGAGGTCATAGAACATCCGCAGCGATAGGCGATGACGGCGCACCAGTTCCCGAGCGCGCTTCTCGCCCTTTGGTAACAGCTCTATGGCCTGACCTTTCAGATCGATCCAGCCGTCCCTGGCCAGCTGCTGCAGGATGGCCTCGCATCCTTCTATGGTGCACCCCTGCACCAGCTGGTCCCGCGTCAATTTCCCGTCCTCCCGAAGTGTCCAGATGATCTCGAAGAGCTCGTCCTCCTTTTCGACCTCCGGCAGAACGCAGAGAGCGGGATGCCCCGCCTGCCCCTCGATACCCAGCAACCGTTTCTTTTCGGCCATGCATTTCCTCCTTGCGGCCGGCGCCCCTACAGAGCGACGGCAAAGTACCGCAGCGCCCAGTTCATCACGCCCCCGACGATGACAGCAAAAGGAAATATGAACGCTACCATAGCGAGCGCCGCTCTCATCCCCTGTTCTTTCACCATCATGAAGAAGTTCGCGATACAGGGAACAAAAAGCGTGACGACAACGAGGCTTACGACCGTCTGGATGGGGTCCAGCAGCCCCTCCTTGGACAGCATGAACAGTCCGGCAGCCCCATAGTCCCGCCGCAGGAAGCCGATGACGAGCGCTTCAGCCGCCTTACTCGGAAGCCCGAGAAAGCCGACGACAATCGGGTCTGCCGCCTTCTGGATGAACGTGAGCACGCCCAACTTGCTGGCAAGGTAGAGGATCAGGGTGCCAAGGACGAACAGCGGTACCGCCTCTTTCAGATACCATTGAACACGGGCAAGCGTCTTGACGAGGATGTTGCTGATCTGGGGCACCCGGATCGGGGGCAGTTCAAGGACGAAATCGGACGGCTCGCCGGGGACCAGGCGGGCGGCCAGATATCCCACCAGAAACAGGACGCCGACCATCGTTCCCAGCCAGATCATCGTCGCGAACGCCGAGATACCCGACACCATGCCAAGAACGACGCCCAGCTGCGCTGAGCACGGCACGCCGAGGGCCAGCAGGAACGTGACAAGAAGCCGTTCCTTCCGTGTTTCGAGGATGCGCGTCGTGAGCGTGGCCATGGTGTCGCACCCGAGGCCAAGGATCATGGGAAGGACCGCCTTGCCGTTCAGTCCCATGATCTTGAACACCTTGTTGACCATCACTGCGAGCCGTGGCAAATAGCCGGAATCCTCCAGCAGACCGAAGGCGAAGAAGAAGTACCCTACGATGGGGAGTACGATGGCGATTGCATAGGTCAGGGCCATGGTCACGATCCCGTAGTCGCCGACGATCAGTTCCTGCAGGAACGGCACCGGCAGCAACATATGGACGATCTTGGTCGCCCAGGGGTTCAGATATTCCCCGAACACGGTTTTCTCCAGAAAGTTGACCGTCGTTCCTGCGCCCAGGACCCCGACGAACTGATAGACGCCGTAAAGCACCGCGAGCAGGATGGGAATGCCGTAGAGCGGATGCATGGACAAGGCGCCCAGGCGAAACGCGAAGGCCGACCCCTTTCCTGCCTCGTGACGGCTCATGACCTGTGAGAGGACCTCATCGGCTTTTCGCATTCTTCGCTGGTTGATGAGGTACCCCAGGGAATTATTGTATCGTGCCTGTACGCCCTGCCGGATCCTCTCGATGTCGGCGATGACATGGTCCTGCACGTTTGCATGGAGCCAGGCCTTCAGGCTTTCATCGCCGGCAAGGATCATCAAGGACAGCGAGCGCCGGGAAATGTACGATTCGGGAAGGACAGCGGCGATATCACGGATCCCGCCTTCAATTGCGTCCTCGTAGCGTACTTCGACAATCGACGGCCGGGGATGCAGGATGCCCTTCAGGAGCCTGTCGATGCCGCTCCGCCGGATGGCCACGGTCCTGACCACCTCGATGCCGAGGAGCGAGGACAGTTTCTCGTGGTCAATCAGGATCCCGCGGCTTTTCGCCTCATCGTCCATGTTCAGGTCGAGGATGAACGGCACGCCCATCTCGGCCAGCTGGATCGTGATCAGGAGAGCGCGCCGGAGATTCTTCGTGTCGGCGACCTGGACGACGACCCCGGCCCGGTCGGTCAGAAGGATGTCGCGGGTCACCTTCTCGTCCTCGGACATGGGCACAAGGCTGTTCACGCCGGGCGTGTCGATGACCAGCGTGCGCGTCCGGTTCAGCACTGCGTTCCCGTAGGTCACCTCGACCGTCGTGCCAGGATAGTTGGACACGGTCACGTACTTCCCGGTAAGGAGACCGAAGAGGGCGCTCTTCCCGACGTTGGGATTGCCGATCAGCAGAACCTTCTGCAGCGTAGAATCCCGATGGTGTTCTTTGTCCGCTGTCCCATGATCGTGCATGATGCTTACGTTCCTTCTTTCACTCTCTTGCGTTTCTTGCTCTGGCAGCCGCTGCAAAGCCCGTAGAGTTCAAGCCGATGGCTCTGGACCAGGAACCGGTTCTTCCGTGCGACATGCTGCTGGAGCTCTTCGATCTGTTTGTTCTCGAATTCTAGGATCCTTCCGCACCCAGTGCAGATAAGGTGATCGTGGTGGTCATGGGATGCACGGTATTCGTACCGGGTGACGCCGTCATCGAATCGTCGTTCATCGGCGAGACCTGCCTCTGTCAGGAGCTTGAGGGTCCTGTAGACCGTAGCAAAGCCCGTCCCGGGAGCGGTCTTCTTGACCAGCAGGTAGAGCTCTTCAGCGCTCAGGTGCCGGCCGGCGGCGGCGAAGATTCTCAAGATAGCCTGGCGCTGCCGCGTGGCCTTGAGCCCCTGCCCGGAGAGATACTCCGTTAGATGGTCCGATGGCTGTTTCTGCATGATGTGATATTGAATACCATTCTCAATATGCAGTGCCTCTTTATACCATCCCGGCTCCTTCCTGTCAATATCATCTTACGCTCCTGTCCACGAACAAGAAAGCCGTTCCGGGTCACCGGAACGGCTTGTCAGAAGGGCGATCGCGACCCTCGTCCATCACTGCTGGAGCTGTCTGTCCCGTTCCTGGTTCCACCTTACCCAGTCGTCCATGTCCTGTTGAGGGTTGAAGTCCTGCGGCTCCGATGCCACGCCCTGAGGCGATATCGTTACCTGCTGAAACGATTTCACGATCACCTGCCATTCCTCCATTGACACTTCATGGTACGGAGCAGGCACCTCATGCGGTCCTTCGACAGGGACCGGCGGACCTGTCGGCGCGGCCTGCTGGGCTGCTCCCTGCTGCTTTCCCGAAACGTAGACGGACCCGTCATAGACTTTTATCATGGCGCTGTTATCCTCATCGACGTTGACGCGGTAGACTGTACCCCGCACCCCCGCCACGGCGTTGACCGTCTTCACCTCGACCTTCGATTCCGCAGTGACGAGCTTCCGCACGTTCGCCCACAGTTTTCCACCTGCCATGTCGACGCGCATCTTCTTGTCCTGCGTCTTTGCGTCATACAGGATATCGTCCATCTTGACCGTCGACCGTTCAGCAAAACGCATCACGGTCCCGTCGGGGAACCGTAGTTCGACCCGGGACCGCTCTCCCACCCTGACCTCCTGCCCCTTCTTCAGCCGGTCGTTCTTGTGCAGCGCAGCCCCCTTCTTCTGCCCCTGGGCGTACACCTGGGCATGTCCGTCGAGCCGGGTAACAACGGCGGCATCATCGTTGGCCGAGAGGCCGAGTATAGGCAGAGCTGTCAGGACGGCAAGGCCGAGCAACGGTCCGATCACGCCCACGATCTTCCCTCTCACTCTCATAGGTCCCCTCCTCGTGCTTATCCGGATATCCCTCGATCCCGGCGGTCAGTAGACGATGATCACGCGACAGTATTGGAGAAAATCTCCCTGCCTGCCCAGGTCCTTCAGGGTCTGCGCATCGGCCTGGCTCAGGACGACATCGGTCCGTGCCGCACCCGATGCGCGCAAACCCTTGATGACCGCCGGGTTGTCGGTTACCCGGAAATTATTCGCAGCAGCATTGACATCTTTGGCGTATCCGGCCACGCCCTGTTCGACGGCATTGGTCCTCGTCACGACCTGCCCGACATAGATCTCTTCCCCCTGAGGACCGACGATCTTCGGCAAGAGTGCCGGCCGAAGACCCAGGCCGCGGCCGTCAATGACCACCCCTGTGGCCTTGCCCCCTTTGAACTGCGCCGTTGTCGGCTCCGGCGACGCAGGAAGCGGAGCAGGCTGGGGCTGGGGTGGCTCCGGTTTCATTTCCGGCTTCGGAACAGAAGACGTGGGGGCAGGTTTCTGCGGTTCAGTCTTCGGCTGTTCGGGTTTTGGCATCTCCGGCCGTCTTTCCGGAGATGGCGGCGGAGGGGAAGGCTGCAGTTTCCCCGCAGGAGGATAGGGCGTTGTCGGAATAGGCGGCGCGGGTCGCACAGGAACGGGTACAACCGCCCTGCTTCCGAAGGAATCGGGGACCACGGCGTCAAGGAGAGCACCCTTCATGCCGATGCCGACGGTTATTTCAACCGACCCATCGGATAAGTAGACGGTCTTGACGACCTGGGCTCCTCTGACAACACCATCCACCCGTGTCCGGATAACATCGCTCTTGGTCATGAAGTTCTCGACGACGGTCTCGGAATCGACCCGTACTCCTTTTATGATCTCGAGAAGATTCCGCAGAGCAACGACCTGCGCGGCTCGCACCGTCATGGCCCGCGACTGTGCCGGATTCGCGGCGCTCGCCGGAGGAACGCCGATCCCCGTCGCAAAGATCTGACCCGTCGTCCAATTGATGGATCCCTGCCCCACCGGCTCCACCGCATCTCCTGCCGACCCTGTCTGGGCGACGGTGCCGGCTGGCGCAGCCCACATCGCTAACGAAACGGACAGGATCAAGATGAAATAGCGCATAACGCCCCTTTCCTTGGGAAGAAGCCGAGAACGATCGCGGGTCATCATCGCACCTCGAGATCCTGCACCGATTCCTTGCCCGCATCGACCTGCACGGTTCGGACCGCAGACCTATCTCCGATCGTCACCGTGATCTTGTACTGGCCGGGAGCGAGCCCTTCGATGCGATAGGTGCCGTCACGATCAATCGGTACCCCGAAGCTTGTGGTACCTTCGCGGTAGAAGACATCGCCGTCCTCGACAGGTTTCCCCCTGCCATCGGTTACTTTGCCTTTGATCGTTCCGCCGGGAGCGAGGGAAAAATTCTTCTGGTAGACGCTCCCCTGTTCGATCTGGATCTCTTGCGCCGCCTTGGCGTAGCCCGGGCCCTTTACTTCGATTCGGTATTTTCCCGGGCTCGGAACCGCGACGGCATATTTCCCGTCGCTGAACGG
Source organism: Nitrospirota bacterium (assembly GCA_037916085.1). Classification (GTDB taxonomy): domain Bacteria; phylum Nitrospirota; class UBA9217; order UBA9217; family UBA9217; genus JAKAHZ01. The sequence goes on from JBAIYC010000266.1 coordinate 5,432, forward strand.
GAAAGCGGTGCCGCGGCCATCCTTCCAGAGCACTGCGGTCCCCTTCGAAACAGCCATGCTCATCTTGTCAGTCACGCGACCTGACACGAGCGCCGCATGCTGCTGGTCATCCATCCTTCTTCCCAGGCGTTGCTGTTTGGGAAGCGGGAGTTCGTCGACCATGGCAGTCCGGTCGTTTTCCTGGAAAATTGTATAGAACGTCGCCTTGTCGACGTCGAGAAAACCGCCCTGGTAGGCGCCCGGCATGTCGACGCCATCGAGTCGCAGGAGGATATGAAAAGGATCGACGAAATGGTGGGAATGCTCGGCATCGGAAAAGACCCAGCCGGTGTCCGGATAGTAGATCTCCAGATAGGCGTGAAAACCTCCGTCATTCACCTTCACGCCCCAGTATTCTTTCGAGAAGCCCCATTCATAGCCCGGGGGAAGATAGCCATGAGCAACCCGAGCGGGAATTCCCGCTGCCCGCAGCAGGGAAATGGCGAGATTCGAGTATCCGACACAGTAGGCTTTCCGGAACCGGTAGGCCGAAAGGGCATCTGAGGGCACGCTGACTGTCGTGTCGAATGTCAGGTTATCGGCGATCCACGAAAGAATGGCGTTCGCAGCTTCATGGGCATACCTGCTGCCCTGGGTCAGGTCGTGAGCCAGCCGTACCAGGGAGGGATCGTTCGATTGGCGGTCCTTCTCCGGCAGAAGGTACCGCTGATACTGGGCCGAAATGGTCCCCGGAGCAATGGGAAAGGGAACTCTCGTTTTCAACGGATACATCTTCGATGTGACCTGCACCCGTTTGCTGAACTCGTCCAGGTTCGTCACCTTCTGCACGAAGGACTCGTTGGCATAGTCCGGGATGAACGCGACTCCCCGGGGATTCACGATATCGTAGGTGACCGTATGCTCGCCTTCCAGGACTTTCAGCGCGGCATAGGAAGAGGAGGAGCACCAGAGAGAGATGAGAACGATCACTGATGAGAGAATGCATTTCCTCATAGCATAAAAAAGCCCGCCCCTCGCTGGGAGGGGCGGGCATCCTCTGTGGGGCTAGAGCTTCAGCTGGTTCTTGAACTCTCGGATCGCGAGCAGCGCATCAGCTCCCGAAACGGGATCGCCGGGTCTGAACTCTCCGGTCGCTTTGTCCGCTTCGAGGAAGTTCCTCGATGTAGCGGTCATGATAGCACTGAAAAAGTACTGATCGTTCCGGACATCAGGGAACGGAGAAGTGGCGCCCAGGAACTTGGTCGCAAGCTTCTCGTCGCCGCTCACTTTGATCAGGATGTCCTCCAGCATGACCGCAAATTCGGCCTTCGTGATGAGTTTGGTCGGTTCGAAGGTGTGGTCGGGGCCTGCTTCAAGACCACGGACTTGAAGCCTCAGGATCGTATCGATGCTGGGCTTCAGCCAGCTGTCACTGATGTCGGTTGCCGGCTCCATTTTCACGGTCGTTTCCGGCGAGAACCGCGTCGACGATTCCGTGGGCGCCTTGAAGGTCGTGTCGTATGTCTTGGTGCCGCGTTTCGTAAAGAGCTTCTCCAGGTTCATTTCCTGGTCGAAGAGGGCTGCAACGTCGGCCCGGTCGATCTTGTCGATCAGGGCGATCTTCTTGCCGATCTCGGTCCCGGGAGCCGCCCTCTGGATTTTCTGGATGAGGGACCACTCAGCATTGGCTTCGGCGGTGAAGTCCTTGTTCAGGTCCAGAACGGTGCGGAACATGCCCGATGCCTTGTCGAAGTCGAGAGCGACCTTGTACGCCATGCCCATGTAATAATGAAGCCGGGCATTGTTCGGTTCCTTCGCATTTGCAGTCTTGAATTCGCTCTCGGCATCCTTGATCAGGCTCTTCACCTTTCCCTGTTCTTTGACCATCTGGAGGCTGTAGAGACGGATCATGCCGATACGGGCCTCGATGCCCTTGGACTCGTTGCTCTTTGCCTTTTCCATGTTCTCGAAGGCGGCCTTGAAGTCTCCTTTTTGCCCGAGGACGAGGCCTTTCCCGATATAGCCGAGGGGAGACTTTGGGTCGAGGTCAACGGCGCGCTGGAACTCGCGCATGGCGTCGTCGAACTGGTCCTTCTCAAAATATTTAAGGCCTTGATTGTAATGATACTCCGGCGTGTCGAGCACCGACGTCGAAGGAGCCGCCTTGGGTCCGCAGCCCGCGATTGCCAGAGCGGCAACAACAACGGCCAGCGTCATGAGTCGTTTCAGATGGGTAATCATTCCGAACCTCCGTCTTGGTCTCGTAGGTCTCACTTCTCTCGATGCATTAATCTACCAGGATAATGACCTTGCACTTCTCGAGGAAGCTCAGGTTCTGCGACGAGCTCTGAATCAGGGCTGCATCGGCGTTGGAAATGACCGTATCCACCCTCGCATCGCCGGACGCCTTGATGGCCTTGACCATCAGCGGTTTATCCGTGACCCGCGGGTTGGCCTGGGCCTGCGCGGGGTCCTTCAGGTAGCCCGCCATGCCCTCTCGTACTGCCCAGTCGCGATTGATCCATGCAGAGCCGTAGACTTCCTTCCCGTCCTCGCTCAGGACCTTCGGAGCCATTGCTGGCCTGACGCCGAGCCCCCTCGCGTCCACGATCAGCCCGGTGAAGACCTGGCCGGACGAGCCGGGGGCGGCCATGCCGGCAACGGGAGGAACCCCGGAAGGCGTTTTCGGGAGCAGCGCATCGGCAAGGGCGCCTGTCATTTTCATTCCGACGGTTACCTCAACGGAACCGTCGGACATGTATTTCTTGTCCATCACGGTCGCGCCTTGAACAAAGCCGCTCACCTGCGTACGGATGACGTCGCTGGTGACCATGAAGTTCTCAACCGTTGTTGTCGAGTCGATGCGGACGCCCTTGACGGCCTCAAGAAGGTTGCGATACGCCACGACCTGGGCAGCGCGCTCCGCCATGGCGCGGGCCTGGGCGGGATTTGCCGGGTTGGCCGGAGGCGCCCCGATGCCCACCGATGTAATCACGCCCGTCGTCCAGTCGACCTTTCCCGACGTTCCTACTGAGGTTTCCACATCTTTTACGGTGCCGATCAACTGTGCAGAAACACTCCCGATCATCACCAGAATCACGAACAGAACAGCAATGATTCCATACGAAGCTTTTCTCAGCAGCATATAGCCCCCTCCTTGAATGATCATCGTATCCTGACTATAGGTCGTACGTGCAATACGTCTGTTTCGCTGACCTGAGCACACAGTGAAAGATCGGCAACGCAATCCCGATACTCAAAGTATTATATCGTATATACTTCAAGATTTCACAGATGACCCGACAAGTCAAGGGAATATTCCCTTCTTCATACAGCAGCTTATCTCTTTGTCAGGCTCACTGCGCCTCTTCCTGCCGTCGACGAGGTCAACTATACCTTACGGTCATGTAGATTGTCAAGAATATCAACGTGATGAACTGGCGGGTTGATGGCTTTCTTCTTCGGAGCGCGTGAGGCGTGTTCAGGATGTGGGGAGGGATGTAGCAGTGCCGCGGCGTGGCATGCTGTTCCTGCCGCGCTCCTCACTAATAGTCGATTCCCCGCTGGGCAGGTGTTCCGTTCTCGAAAGGATGCTTGACATCATTCATTTCTGTCACCATGTCCGCAAGGGCGATGATGTCAGGATGCGCATCGCGGCCCGTCAGTATGACATGGAGCCCGGCGGGCCGGGAACCGAGAAGATCGAGCACCTCACGGATTTCGAGAAGGCCGAGACTCACGGCATTGTTGATCTCATCGAGGATCACCACGTCCCACGATCCGGAGTTCACCCTCTGGCGTGCAGCCGCCAGGGCTTCTGCGGCGGCCTTCTTGTGCTCGGAGAACGGCAGATTGTCGCCCAGATGCTTCACAAATCCTCGCCCGAATGAGACGATCTCAAACTCCGGTTGAAGGCGCTCAGCAGCCCGTTCTTCACCGCTGATCGCCGGGGTCTTGATGAAATGCACCAGGGAGACGTACATATGATGGCCACAGCAGCGCAGGGCCACCCCAAGCGCGGCGCTCGTCTTTCCCTTGCCGTTCCCCGTGAATACGATGACAAGTCCCTTCTGCATTGCTCGTGAGTCTCCCTGCGGCCCTGACGGCCGCGACAAGAAGGAATCCCCAGCCTCTCTTCACCATCCTTCAACGCCTGAGCATCATAGCATCCCGATGCAGAAAACTCAAGTTTGGGAGGCAGGCTTTTTGCAAATCTCCGATGGCAGTTGTATAATGGCCCATGTCCGGCAGGACCTTCATTGGATACGCGGCGCTCGTTCTGTCGGCCGTCCTCATAGGAGGCGCCATCGGCGCAGCCGTCTATACGATCTGGGACCTGCCGGAGGTCCATCGTCTTGAGGAATATAGGCCGAGCATCACCTCGCGGGTGTACTCGAACGATGATCGGCTTCTGGCCGAGTTCTTCCTCGAAAAGCGGACCCCTGTTTCGCTGGACCAGGTCCCGGACAACCTGATCAAGGCCTTGATCGCTACAGAGGACGCGCGCTTCTATTCACATCGCGGTCTGGATTTCCGGGGAATCGCGCGCGCCCTGTACCGCAATGTGAGGGCAGGAAAAGTGCTCGAGGGAGGCAGCACCCTCACGCAGCAGTTGTCCAAAGTTCTCTTTCTCACCCCCGAGCGGAGCATCTCGCGAAAGCTCAAAGAGATGGTCCTGGCGCTGAAAATCGAGCAGCGCTACACGAAGCGCGAGATCCTGAGCCTCTACCTGAACCAGATCTATTTCGGCAGCGGAGCATACGGTGTCGAAGCGGCCTCAGAGACCTACTTCGGAAAACCGGTCCGTGACCTTTCCCTTGCCGAATGCGCCCTCCTGGCGGGCCTCCCGCGTTCGCCCAAGTACTATTCACCCTTCCGGTCACGCCAGAGCGCCCTGGCAAGGCGCTCGTATGTCCTGAGGCGCATGGTATCTGCAGGCGCAATCACCGAGGCGGAAGCGGAAGATGCCGCGAGATCCCCGCTCCCGGTTGAGCCCGCGCTCACGACGAAAGGACCCGCGCCTGCTCCTTATTTCGTCGAGTACGTCCGCCAACGGGTGGAGGAGCGCTTCGGGTCGGGGATTCTCTATTCCGGCGGATTGAACATCTACACCAGCATTGATAACCGGCTTCAAGGATATGCTGAAGAAGCCATCCGGAGAGGCCTCGACGCCTTCGAATCGAAGCTCAAGGCCCGACAGAAGAAGCGTAGCGGGCCCGGAGAAACGCTGCAATCGGCACTTGTCGCCGTGGACCCCGCCACCGGCCACATCTTGGCAATGGTCGGCGGCCGTGATTTTGCGAGAAGCCAGTTCAATCGCGCCTGGCAAGCGCTTCGCCAGCCGGGGTCAGCTTTTAAGCCCGTGGTGTATACTGCGGCGCTTGAACGTGGTTACAGCAGCTCGGATATCCTGAGCGATACGCCGATTACCATACAGCTTGATGCACGGAAGGCCTGGACCCCGGAGAACTTCACACGAACCTATCAGGGGAATGTGACCCTGCGCCGTGCCCTGGCGCAGTCTCTCAATGTGCCGACCATACGACTGCTCACCGCCGTGGGAATCAACGAGACTATCAAGGTCGCAAGGAACCTCGGCATCCATAGCCGGCTTCGACCGGTCCCCGCGCTTGCCCTAGGCAGTTCGGACGTGACGCTGCTCGAGCTCACGGCGGCCTATGCCGTCTTTGCGAACCAGGGCATCCTTCAGCAGCCTGTCACGATCCTGAGGATCACCGACAGTAGCGGCCGTACGGTCTATGTCAATGACGCTCTTCCCGTACAGGCGATCCGGCCGGAAACCGCCTATTTGATCACCAACCTCCTGAAGGGTGTCGTCGAACAGGGTACGGCATGGAAGGCGCGCGATCTCGGCAGGCCGGTGGCGGGCAAAACGGGGACAACGAACGACTACCGCGACGCTTGGTTCATCGGTTATACTCCGACACTCGTCGCAGGTGTCTGGGTGGGATATGACGATCAGCGCAGTTTGGGCCCCAAGGCCACGGGAGCGCGGGTCGCCCTCCCCCTCTGGATGGACTTCATGAAACAGGCTGTGCAGGGACAGGATCCGGTCGATTTCACCGTCCCGGGGGGGATCATCTTCAAGAACATTGACCCTGTCAGCGGTCTTCTCAGCACAGAGCGCTGCAGGAGCTCGATTCGGGAAGCCTTCGTTCCGGGAACGGAGCCGAGAAGATATTGCGACGAAGGGGCAGTTCCCGAGGGCATCGTACCCGTGATGGACGAAGCGCCCGAATGAATCAGAATCGTTTGACAATGCAGCAGTTGTTTGTTACTCTCTTCCTGTGATTTTTGAGCCTTCAAAATCTGCCAGCTCCGTTTCGGCGACCATTCTCGCTGCGTTGACGCCCAAAAAGCTCTTTTCCCGTCTCGGCATAGCCAGCAAGATGCTGTTCGGATACCTTGTTCTCGTCATTTCGACCGTCATTATCGTCATCTATGCGCTTGTGAGCCTGCAGCGGCTCAATGTACTCAATACCAGTATCGTCTCGGTCGACGTGCCCTTGCAGGAAGCTGCGAATAAAATGCTTGAAGCCTTCATCGCCCAGGACACGTACGAGAAGCGTTATCTCATCCTGAACGACCCGACAATCCAGAGCTTATCCCGGCAGCGCGGTGATGAGTTCTTGAAGGTCTATGCCTCCGTCAAGGACCTTCAGCCCGTCCAGGATTTCCGCCTGCTCGAGATCGGGAGCCTCTACCACACCTACACGGATCTCACGGGGCAGCAGCAGCAATTCATGACGATGGGCAAGCGAGATGAGGCATCACTGCTCTCGGACGTGGACCTGAAGAGGACCTCCGAACGGATCATCCATCTGCTTCGGGAGACGGCGACAACTGCAGAAAGGGCCCAGCAGACAAAGATGCAGCGCATCAGCTTGATCGGCAAATCCTCGTTCGCCGTCATTACGGTCCTTTCCGTCGCCGGTGTCCTCTTCGGGATCATCGGGAGCCTCGTGGTAACGAACCACATCGCGTCATCCCTTGGCAAGCTCACGGTCGCCACGCGGCAGATCGCCGCAGGCAATTTTGACTACGATCCCCAGATTGCAACGCGCGATGAGATCGGCCTTCTGGCAACGGCATTCACCGACATGGGCAGAAGGCTGCGGAAACTGGAGGAGATGTATCTCGATGCAAGCCCCCTGACCCGCCTTCCCGGCGGCATTGCCATCGAAAATGTCCTCAAGAAGCGGCTCGAGAGCAAGCATCCCCTCGCATTCTGCGTCTTCGATATCGACAACTTCAAAGCCTTCAATGACCGATACGGCTATGCTCGCGGCAGCGAGGTCATCAAGGAGACAGCCCGGATCATCGAGGAGACGGTCAAAACCAAGGGGAGACCCGACGATTTCATCGGGCACGTCGGAGGAGATGACTTCGTCGTGGTCACGGTGCCGGACCATATGCGGCCGATCAGCGAGGAGGTCATTGCCCGGTTCGACCGGCGCATTCCGGAGTACTACGATGAAACGTCAAGAAAGAACGGCTACATCCTCGGAAAGACCCGCCAAGGCGTGGAGATGAAGTTCCCCCTCATGACCATATCGATAGCCATCGTAACCAATGAACGGCGGGTCCTGTCCAATCCGCTCGAGGCTTCCGAGATCGCAGCAGAACTGAAGGACTACGCCAAGACGATTCCGAAGAGCGTCTTTGTCATCGATAAACGGAGGCATTCATGATCCGGCCCTCTCTGGCGCTGTTCGTCGCGCTTGTTGTGACGGCGGGCTGTATAGCCACCGGTACGCAGAAACAGGACTCATCCGTCAATGAACCTGTATCCAGGGCGATGGACCTCATCGGCGAGAAGAAATATGCTGAGGCGCTGGATATATTAAGAAAGGCGTTCAAAAAGGAGCGGCACTCGGCACTGGCGCCGGATATCAAATACCGCATCGCAACGATCTATGTCGACCCCGACAATCCGCATAAAGATTACGCGAAGGCTCTTACAGAGTTCGACGAGTTCGTTCGTCTCTATCCCGAGCACGAGAAAGCGGTCGAAGCAAGAAGCTGGAAACTTGCGATCGGGACGATCCTGGATGAGAAAAAAGA
>JBAIYC010000267.1:0-1778 GCA_037916085.1 Nitrospirota bacterium
ATGCTGCACGTCACCCAGCACGTGAGCGGCTCGATCCTCTGGGCCAACCTGCACCTGCTCTTCTGGCTGTCGCTCTTCCCCTTTGTGACGGGATGGATGGGGGAAAACCACTTTGCTCCGGAGCCGACCATTCTCTATGGCTGCGTGCTGTTCATGGCGGGTGTCGCTTACTTCATCCTGCAGCAGGCCATCATCGCAAAGCACGGCCGGGAGTCAGTTCTGGCCACTGCCGTTGGAAGGGATCTCAAAGGGAGGATGTCGCCCGTCATCTACGCCGTCGCGATCGGCACGGCATTTGTTTCGCCATGGATCTCCCAGGCGCTCTATGTTCTGGTCGCAGCGATATGGCTGGTCCCTGACCGCCGCATTGAGCGCACCTTGAGCGGCGGAAAGGGATGAATGCAGTAATGTTCCGACCAGGTCACTAATAGATTTTTTCTTGCATTGCGAGCGAGCAAACTCGCAGTTAAAGTTTCGGATCTTTTTCAGTCGCCTGCCTGGATTTTCGTATGGGTTTGGGGGCTAGAAGCTTTCAAGGTTTTACCACATAACCCCGCACGTCCCCGGAAGCGGCCCTATGAATTTATTGGGCACCCGTCTTGGCCTAAGGAAGCGTCCCGCAGGGCGAACGCGGACTGTCTGAGGCGCAGCCGAGTTTCCGCGGTCGAGCGGACGTGGCCTTAGACGGGTCAAGAAATTCATTCAGGCCGCGAAGGGGATGTGCAAAATAGCGGAGTAATCAAGCACGTACAAAGACTCCTTATCTTTTTATTACCCAGTCAAAAGGGAGAAAGACCCGGAATTTTCAGCACTACGAGATTGCTTCGTCGCGAAAGTCGCTCCTCGCAATGACAATAGAGGATCCTTTCAGCGAACTGCGAAAGGACACCGATGGATTGCCGCACATCTAAAGAAAGAATGATGCGATCCCATCGTTTTTTATCCATGACGGGTATGAAAAATCACATTGCGGCTGTGACATTCTTTTCGGCAATGATGCTCCTTGCGTCGGCATGCATCCCGGAAAACAGGGTCGATAAGGACAAGTTCGCTGAATTGGGCCGTACCGCGCAGGAACTGAAGACGGCCATAACTTCGTCCAGGCCCTGTGAGGTGCCGGATGCGCTGGTGCAAAGGCTTGCTTCAGGCATCTCGGCGGTCAAGGACAAGGCAGCCTCGAGGGCCGAGCGCGATGTGGTCGCGGCCTATTCGAACCTCCTGTCAACCTACCACGACGGCCTGCTGCTCTGCCGGTCGCGGACGCACCTGGCCCAGTTCCAGTTCGTGCCCAAGGGACGCATCTACGTGACCCAGGAGATCGATCCCATCGTCGAAAAGTATGACCTGTCGACGGAGAAGCATGTCTACAGACCCACCGGCCAGGTATGGCGAAGCATCAATGGGGATTCAATGGGGATCGTGTGGGAAAGTGCTGTGTCCCAGACACAGAATATCGAATTCCTGGTGGATCACAATCAATGACACGCCTGTCTCTTGTCGTCCTTCTCATGATGCTTCTGCTTCATGGTCTTGCTTTTGCCGAGACCTGCGAGAGCGTCGTTCATACGCTTAACGCGCAGCTCTCGTCGAAGATCGATGAGCAGGAACTGGTCGAGATGCTCCGAAGCCTGAACAGCACCGGGAACCGGAAGCTCCCTGCCAGATTCGTCACCAAGCGTGAGGCCAAATCGATGGGCTGGAGACCGGGAAGGGATCTCTGGTCAGTACGTTCTCTTCATGGCGCAAGCATCGGAGGCGACCGGTTCAACAACCGGGAG
>JBAIYC010000268.1:0-4205 GCA_037916085.1 Nitrospirota bacterium
GCGAGGAAGGTGAACCAGTAGCGGTCTCCCAGGCGCGGGACCGGCACGCGATGCACCCGGACCCCGTTGATCTCTTCTTCCTTGCTGGTCCCCGGCAGACGGCAGGTGACCACGTCGCAGGAGTGCCCCGCTCGGACGAGGCCCTCGGCAAGGTGCTGGAACAGCACCTCCGCTCCCCCCACATGGGGGTAGTAATATTCGATGACAAAACAAATGCGCATGGGAGCCTAGGAAGAGGACGCTGTGCCCGCAGCCCCGGCCAGGACATCACGGACGATGGCCGCGCTCCTGTCCCAGGAGAACCGGCGTGCCTGCTCGAATCCCTTCTGCCGCAAGGCCGTCCTGAGTCCTTCATCGGAAATGACGGAGGAGATTGCCCGGGCCATCGCTTCGATGTCCCGGGGGTCGAAGAGTACGCCGGCGTCGCCCACGACTTCGGGAAGCGAGGCTGCGTTCGATGAGACAACAGGCGTGCCGCAGGCCATGGACTCCAGCACTGGGAGGCCAAACCCTTCGTACATCGATGGGTAGACGGACAACTCAGCTTGCGAATAGAGCACTGGCAGTTCGGCATCATCGACGAAGCCGGTCAGAACGAGGCTGCCAGCCTCAAGGAGCGGGGCCGCAATGCCGAGAAGGGCGCCGTGGGCCCTTCCCGCCAGGCCGACCACGACCAGTTGGTGCGGCACATGGTAGCGATCCCGGATCAACATAAATGCACGGACCAGGCCGACGACGTTCTTGTAGGGTCGGCTCGACGCTACGCAGATCAGGTAGGGCCGGCTGATACCGTGCTTCCTGAAAACCCCCTCGGCGTTCTGCGCGGAGGGCGCAAAGCGGTCTTCCGCGGCGAGATACATGACCCCGATTTTCTGCTCCGCTATGCCGAGATGGCGGACCAGGTCGCGCCTGGCCGATTCGGACAGCGTGAGCACCGCGGCACTCCGCCGCGCCGAAAGCCGGAAGAGCGGCTTCAGGACGAGACGCTCGATGGCGCTGAAGTTCTCAGGACGGATGAACGGTATGGCATCATTGATGACCGTCACGGAAGGGCAAGGAGCGCAGAGCGGAGTGACGTTGCCGGGCGAGAGGAGAACGTCGATCCGCTGCCGCTTCAGCCAAGAGGGGAAAACCAACTGTTCCCACAGATGCTTGCCGGGCCGGAACGCTGCCGATACCGGGCAAGGCACCTCCTGTATATTTGGGCCGGCCGGAGCGATTCCAGCGCATTCCCTGCTGGAGAAGACGACGTACTCGTTCGACGTATCAACGCTCAGGAACGAGGTCAGGAGATTGCGAAGGACGGTCTCCAGGCCGCCGGCTTTTCCGGGAATGATGAACAGTGCATTAATGCCGATCCTGATGGGTCGTTTCATACTGGTGTTCTGCAGGCCTCGCTGTCCTGTATCGTCTGCACGAGAAAATGATGGGCCGGCAGAGCGCAGCCTGCCTTATGCTTCGAGCAGACGCGTCTCGTTCTCCACCATGTTCTTGACAATGTCGGAGAACGCCACGGTCGGCGCCCATCCGAGCCGCGCCCGAGCCTTTGCCGGGTCACCGCAGAGCTGGACCTTTTCCGACGGACGGAAGAGGTTCGGATCGGTCCGAACATAGCGCTGGTAATCGAGGCCAACGAGTGAGAACACGGCTTCCACGAACTCGCGGACGCTGTGGGTCTCGCCGCTGGCGATGACGAAATCATCGGGGACGTCGGCCTGCAGTATCATCCACATGGCCCGCACGTAGTCGGGGGCGTATCCCCAGTCGCGCCAGGCGTCCAGGTTGCCGAGCACAAGATGGTCTTGCCTTCCCAGTTTGATCTTGACCGCGGCAGAGACGATCTTGCGTGTCACGAACTCGTAGCCCCGCCGCGGCGACTCGTGGTTGTACAGGATCCCCATGGACGTGAACAGCCCGTACTGCTGGCGGTAGTTCTTCGCCAGGTGGTAGCCCGCCACCTTCGAGACACCGTAGATGGATCGAGGATTGAAGGGCGTCGTCTCGTCCTGCGGCGAACGGTCCACGACCCCGAACATCTCGCTGCTGCCAGCGAAATAGAAGCGACAACGGGGGGCGAACTCCTTGATGGCTGCAAGCAGGTAGTGCGTGCTGTTCACGTTGTTGTTCAGGATAGAGATCTCGTCGTCGAAGGAATAGCTCACAAAGCTCGATGACGCAAGATGGTAGCATTCGTCCGGCTGTACGTCCTTGACGACCTTGATGAGCGATAGGACGTTGTCGAGGGACCCCACGTGCAGCGTGACGCGATCGAGCAGGTGGCCGATGTTCCGGAGCTTGTGTTCCGTGTCCTCGATGGCGATACGTCGGACGATGCCGTGGACCTCATAGTTCTTGGATAGCAGCAGTTCTGCGAGATAGGAACCATCCTGGCCGGCGATGCCGGTGATCAAGGCTTTCTTGGGCATGGATGAAGAAGCTCCTCGTGAGGATCGGTGTGGCAACGCTAATCGGGCGGACATTGCATCCGCCCGCGCATGTATCTTGACCGCTTGTTGTGCTATGTATCGGCTGTCATCATCATGCGAGCAAGATCCTTGAAATTGACCTTGGCTTGCCAGCCGAGCGATCTGATCGTGGACGGGTCGGAGATGAGGCGCCGGTACTCCGGCACGAACCCTTCCCGGATACGGACATGGTTGCGCCAGTCCTTCCCGATGAGGCCGAAGCACTGCTCCAGCCAGTCGCGGATTGTATAGGTGGAGCCGGAGCCGATAACCGCCTCGAAAACGCTGTCCTGGCAGACCAGGGTGAACATCGCCTCGGCCACGTCGCCGGCAAAGGTCCATTCTTTTTCCACCCCGATGTCCCCCAGCGCGAGCGTTTCCGTGCTGCCTGCGGCGATCCGCCGGGCGGCCAGGGCGATCATCTTGCTCACGTGGCCTGGCTTCCGAAAGGGGCTCTCGTGGTGGAAAAGGTAGCCGAAGTAGACCGCGAGCCCGAGGGTGCGGTAATAACGGCCCGCATACACCGACTGGATCCGCGCAACGGCGTAGGGGCTTGTCGCCTCAAAAGGATCGTTCTCCGAAATCGGCCTGCCGGTGTTCACGAACTGGAGGCCGCTGCCGGCAAGGAAGACCCGGGTACGGGGGCTATGGACCCTGACCGCTTCCAGGATGTTGAGCGTGCCCGTTGAGATCGTCTGATGGTTCTCGAACAGGGCCTCGTGCCGTGTCGTCGACGCCGCGGCGAGATGAAAGATGTATTTGGGCTGGTATTGCCTCACCAAGTCCTGGACCTGGTTGAAGTTGGCCACATCGGCGCAGGGGCCGGGACCGGAGCGCGACAGTCCGACGGGCGTGATACTCTGTGAGCGGCAGAGCTCGCTCAGATAGCGCCCGTCCTGGCCGTTAGCGCCGAAGATCAATGCGTGCATAAGAAGAGAACGGTGGCGAGCCAGCCGATGACCATCCTTTCTTGATCGCTTCTCGAATCCCGGCAATGGAGTGACATCCAGTGCTCCAGGCGATCATCTATCTCCCGGACATCGTTCAAGTGCGTCATGATACCCTGAAATGCCGCGTCCGGTCAATTCCGAACTCCCGCGGTGACGTCCCGCGCAGGCGGGCGTGGCCTTCGCAGCCGGGCCAGGAGGAACTGGACGTCCCGGAACCCGGAGATCAGGAACCGCGCGAAGCGGACTCCGGGGCGGAACGAGCCGAGCGCGTCGATCAGGAAGACCTCGCCGGCAGAATAGCCGAAGCGGGCGAGCTTCGTCGCAAGGTCCCTCCACGCCTCCTTCTCCCGGATGAAGCTCCGTATCTCGACGTAGACGTACCACTTGTGCTGCTGCTGCATGACGGAAAGAAAGGCCCGCCGCACGGCATCGTCGGGGAACAGGCCTTCGGCCAGAAGGAGATATCCGTCAAGGTCGATCCGGAAGCGCCGCACGAGGCCGCTCCGAAGGAAGCTGTCGTTGTAGCCCCGGCAGAACACGAGGGGCTCTCGGATGTAGCGGAGCGTGCCGCCGCGCTGGAGTATGGTGAACAGCCGGCCCGCATGGGCGTAGTTGCTGCCGACGGAGCCGGCAACGGGCGGGGCATTGCGCCAGGACCCGCGCCGGACGACGATCGAGCTGATGTAGCTGAAGAGGGCGCCGAGCGACCGCGCCCGTTCGAAATAATCGATAGCGTCCCTGGCCTCGGTGAACCGGAACGTGCTATCGGGCGTGCCGGCTTCCAGCCAGA
>JBAIYC010000269.1:0-2014 GCA_037916085.1 Nitrospirota bacterium
AGGTCGACCATGCGGTGAGGGATGCCGAGCTGCGCACAGACCGCCTGGGCAGACGCGATGTCGCAGCAGACACCGGCGGTCAGTTTCATGGTCACGCCTTCGACAGCGAAGCCCTGTTCCTGGAGCAGGGAGGCGGCGACTGAACTGTCCACGCCGCCGCTCATGGCAACGAGCACGCGCTTGTTCATACGGGAGGAATATTACCACAGAGACGCCGAGGACAGGTCGGAAATCCGAGGGCGGACTTCCCGTGGCGGCTGCCGGGCCGAACGAGTGGGCATCAGGGCTTCTTCCACTTCAGGAGGAGGAGCGCGGCCGCGCCGATGGCGAACAGGACCGCGCCCGCCAGGGCCCAGACTGCTCCCGGGTCCTTTGTGACCATCAGCAGGGCCGTCGGCGCCCCTTCGAAGCTGAAACTCTTGAGATAGAACCCGACGCCCTGGAAGAAGAGCGGCGCGTTCGGTCCGAGACTGCCTGCTGCAACGCGGCGGTCCCCCTCGAACACCTCGATCTCTGCACTCCAGTTCCTGGGATATCCTGAAGGGTCGACATCGACGCGGACGGCCTGCAGGTGCAGAACCCGGTCCTCGGGGAGCCTCACGTAGGATCCCTCCGGCAGGGCACCCGAGAGGCGGTAACCGGACACAGCGCCCAGGAGATGAGCAAGGAGGATGAAGAGGAAGCCGGCGTGGACGATCTGGGGGGCGATGCGGAGCAGGAAATCGCTGCGCGACCACCGTCCCTTGACGGCCTGCACGCTGCAGACGAGCGTGTTGGCCGTGAGCACAGCCAGTGCGAGCAGGGCCGCAAAGAACCACCCCGTTTCCCAGGGATGCTCCAGCGCGACCTCGCGGACCCAGTCGAAGAGAAGCCTATCGTTCATGGCGCCGAAAGTCCCGCGGTGCGCGGGCATCATGTAGGACCCCAAGAAGAAGACACAGATCAGCGCGAGGAGCGTCCAGACCGTCGTCTTGAGAGAGAGAAAGAAGTTTTTCATGGAGCAGCTCACCGGCTTGCATGCATGCCAGCTTGTCAGCAGACCCTAGAACTCGTGCGAGCTCTTCATCAAGAGTCCCACGCCGACATAGGTGAACATCACGATCAGGAACCCGGCAACCGACATCCAGGCCACTGGCCTGCCGGACCACCCTTTGACGAGCCGGCCGTGAATGTACAGGCTGTAGAAGAACCAGACAATGGTGGTCCAGAGCTCCTTCGGCGTCCAGAGCCAGTAGGTCCCCCAGGCGAGGTGAGCCCAGATGCCGCCGAAGATCATGGCCACGGAGAACAGGACGTATCCGAGCAACACGGCGCGGTACTGCGCCTGTTCGGCGTCCGGCCCGGGCTGACGCAGTGAAAGGATGCCGAAGACGGCGCCCATCGAGAAGAGCGCATAGGAAACGAAGGACAGGACCACGTGAAGCTCGAACCAGACCGTTCTGAGCACCGGCGGGAGCGGGCCGCCCATCGCAGGAGCGGCGAGCGATCCTGCGAGCAGCATCAGAAGGAGCGGGACCGCCCAAGAGGTGGTAGCATCGCGCTTACACCGCCATCCGAAGAGAAGGTACACGAAGCCGATGGACCAAGCGAGGAATCCCAGCGTTTCCCGCGGACCGATCAGCGGAATGCGGCCATAGTGGACCGCAGCCGCGGCGATCAGCGCGCCGTGGACAGCGAGCGCAGGCATGATCAGGCGGACGCGGACAAAGGCGAGCGGATAGAGGAAGAAGAGGATCGTTTCCATCGCGGATGACGAAAAAGGCATCCCGGACGGATCCGGGATGCCTTGTGAGACACGAAAGACGAAGCAGGAAGTCGGCTTATTTCTTGCCGAGGACGGCCTCTTTTGCGGCCTTGGCCACGCGGAACTTCACGACCTTCTTGGCCGGGATCTTGATGGCCTCGCCGGTCTGGGGGTTGCGGCCCATGCGCGCCTTGCGGTTCACCAGCACGAGCTTGCCGAGGCCGGGGAGCGTGAAGGAGTTCTTCGCTTCCTTGTATGCGAGCGCTGCAA
>JBAIYC010000270.1:0-4235 GCA_037916085.1 Nitrospirota bacterium
AGGTCCGACACGACGTCAGGGCGGGGGCTGTCCGGAACCAACGGGTCGGTCTTGCGGCCGCAAGCGGCCAAGAGCACCAAGAGCGCCAGCCCGCAGGCCGCCGCATTCCAAAGTGGGAAACGTGTCATCATCGGACCGTCAGCGACCGGCCCCGGGACCGGAAACATGAGAGACCATCTGCTACCGGAGCGCTTTCTTCAGAACGGCAAGCCGTTTCCGCAGGTTCGCCGGCGCGGTTCCGCCTTGCGACGTCCTTCGCCCCACCGAGGACGCAAGGGAAAGGGCCTGATACACGTCATCGCCGATGAGCGGCGACAGCGACCGGAAGTCGCCGAGCTGCAGGTCGCCGAGACCGCAACCCCGTTCTGTCGCAAGCAGCACGGCGCGGCCCACGACCTCATGGGCTTGCCGAAAGGGCATCCCCCTGCGGACCAGATAATCTGCGAGGTCGGTTGCCGTGATGAACCCGTCTTCTGCCGCGCTGCGCATGCGGTCCCGATGGATTTCCATTCCTGCCAGCATCTCGGCAAAGATCGCCAGCGACCGTGACACCGTGTCCGCGGCGTCGAAGACCTGTTCCTTGTCCTCCTGCATGTCACGGTTGTAGGCCAGCGGCAGCCCCTTCATGAGTGTGAGCAGCGACATCAGGCTTCCGTAGACGCGGCCCGTCTTGCCGCGGGTGAGCTCGGCGACATCGGGGTTCTTCTTCTGCGGCATGATCGAGGACCCCGTGGTAAAGGCGTCTGACAGGGTGATGAAACCGAACTCGGTCGACGACCACAGCACGAGTTCCTCGGACAGGCGCGAGAGGTGCATCATGATCTGCGACGCAGCCGCGACGAACTCGATAGCGAAGTCCCGGTCCGAAACGGCATCGATGCTGTTCTCGCATATGCCGTCGAAGCCCAGTTCCCTCGCCACAAAGCGCCGGTCGATGGGCAGCACCGTTCCCGCAAGGGCGCCGGCGCCAAGCGGCAGCATGTTCATCCGGCCGGAGCAGTCCTCGAGCCGTGCGCGGTCCCGCTCGAACATTTCCACATAGGCGAGCAGATGATGGCCGAAGAGCACGGGCTGTGCCCGCTGCAGGTGCGTGTAGCCAGGCATCACCGCGTCCTGGTGAGCTTCAGCGACGCGGACGAGGACCCGCTGCAACGACCGGAGAAGCTCATGGATGTTCGCGATCTCGTCGCGCAGGTACATGCGGAGATCGAGGGCCACCTGGTCGTTCCGGCTCCGGGCCGTATGGAGCTTCCCCCCCACCGGGCCGATCTTCTCGGTCAGACGGGCCTCGATGTTCATGTGGATGTCCTCGAGCTCCCTGCGGAAGCGGAACCTGCCCTCGTCGATCTCCCGCAGCACGGCTTCGAGGCCCCGAACGATGGCAGCGGACTCCTTCTTCGTGATGATGCCCTGCCGCCCGAGCATCGTGGCGTGAACGATGCTGCCCGCGATGTCGTAGGGATAGAGCCGCCAGTCATAGGAGATGGACTGGGTGAACTCCTCGGCAAGAGCGCTTGTTGCCGCCGTGAAACGGCCCGACCAGGGCTTGCGTACAGCCCGCGTCCCTGCGGCGGACGATTGTTCTTTCGTTCTCGTTGCCATGGTCATGCTTCTCATGCGGTGGCTGGGCAGGAACGAGGCCAAGAGGAGGGTCACGGAACTTCTCTGCCCTCGTACGTTCCCAACTTCCTACCGTTGCGCTTTTGTTCCCACCCGCAGCCGCAAAGCGTTCAGGCGGATGAACCCTTCGGCATCCTTCTGGTTGTACACCCGGTCCGCCTCGAAGGTGGCAAGGTCCGGGTTGTAGAGCGACACCGGTGATTTCCGCCCCACGACGTCGCAGTTGCCCTTGTACAGCTTGATCCGCGCCGTTCCCGTCACGTTCTTCTGGGACTCGTCGATGGCCGCCTGGAGCATCAGTCGCTCGGGAGCGAACCAGTAGCCGTAATACACCAGCTCTGCGTACTTCGGCATGAGGCTCTCGCGCAGATGCAGCACCTCGCGGTCGAGGGTCAGCGACTCCACTGCCCGGTGGGCCGCATGGAGAAGCGTTCCGCCCGGCGTCTCATAGACGCCGCGGGACTTCATGCCCACGTACCGGTTCTCGACCAGGTCCACCCGTCCCACACCGTGGCTGCCGGCAATGCGGTTTGCCTCGGCCAGGAGCGCAGCGGGTCCGAGCCGTTTGCCGTTCACCGCGACAGGGTTCCCGGCCTCGTACTCCACTTCGACATATTCAGCCTTGTCCGGCGCCTCCGCCACCGGCACGGCCAGGGTGTACATGTCCCGCGTAGATTCCTTCCAAGGGTCCTCGAGGATGCCACCCTCATAGCTGATATGCAGGAGGTTCCGGTCCGTGGAGAAGGGCTTGTCCTTCGTGGCGACAACGGGAATATTGTGCTTTGCGGCGTAATCGATCAGCTCCTCGCGTCCGCGCAGGGTCCATTCGCGCCAAGGCGCGATGATTTTGACCCCCGGCTTGAGCGCAAAGTAGGTAAGCTCGAAGCGGACCTGGTCGTTCCCCTTGCCCGTCGCGCCGTGGCAGACCGCCTCGGCGCCCTCCTTTTCGGCAATCTCGATCTGGCGCTTGGCGATGAGCGGTCGTGCGATCGATGTGCCGAGGAGGTACCTCCCCTCGTAGACGGCGTTGGACCGGAGCAGGGGAAAGACGAAGTCCCGGACGAACTCCTCGCGCAGGTCATCGATGTAGATCTTGGACGCACCCGTCCTGATCGCTTTCTCGCGGAGCGGCTCGAGCTCTTCACCCTGGCCGATGTCGGCGGTGAAAGCAATGACCTCCGCCTGATAGGTCTCCTTCAGCCAGGTGATGATGACCGACGTGTCCAGTCCGCCGGAATAGGCGACCACGATCTTCTTAATAGCGTTGCTCAACAGATGATCCTCGGATCTGTCTCTCGCCAGGACGCAAAGCTTGCAAAGAAGACAGTCATTCTGTGCCGTCGAGTCTGGCTTCCCTTGGCGTCCTGGCGGCGTTGCGAGAAAATGCGCTTGGTATTACTTCGGTTCGATCACTTTGATCTTCATCTCGATCCGTTCGACCGGATTGTCGTTCGGATCGCGGGGCTGGGAAACGATCTTGTCCGCTACCTCCATGCCGCTCACAACCTCGCCGAAGACCGTATACTGCCGGTCCAGGAACGGCGCGTCCTTCACGCAGATGAAGAACTGCGAGCCGGCGCTGTCCGGGCTCGCCGCCCTCGCCATGGAGAGCGTGCCGCGCTTGTGCGGCTTTTCGTTGAACTCGGCCTTGATGGTGTAGCCCGGACCGCCGGTGCCGTAGGCGCGGCGCTTGCTGGGATCCTTCGATGTAGGGTCGCCGCCCTGGATCATGAAGCCCGGGATCACCCGGTGGAAGACCGTGTTGTCGTAGGTCCCATTCTTTGCGAGGTCCAGGAAGTTCTTCACGTGCCCCGGCGCGACCTCAGGGAAGAACTTAAGGGTGATGTTTCCGAACTTCGTTTCAATGACCGCTGTCGTGTTTGCCATCTTCTTAATCTCCTCCTTGGTCACTGTGATCGTCTTGAGTGGCGGCATGGCGTACTGCGCGAGCGCCGCGCCGCTGATGCAGAAGACCGTTATTGCCGCTAACAGGAAACGAGAGGTCCTCATGGAAATCTCCTTTACTTAAAGAATGTGCGTGATTGTCGGGATGACAAGGCGAGCTTTATTTGTACCAGAAACAGGGGTGGAAGTCAAACGAAACCACGGACTTACGCTGCCAGACAGCGCCGGGGCGCACACCTCGAGCACGTTGACGTAGCGGAACGGATGCTAGTATACTATTGACAACAATGCGATTCGGAAAGGACGGGGACGATGATGAAGGGAGGGAAGGATCGGAGGGAGTTCATACGCGTGCCGTTCAGGACGGAGGTCTCAGTCCGAACCGCGGACCGTACCCTCTGGTCGAACAGCACTCTGGACATCAGCCTGAACGGGGTGCGCATTGCCACCACCGAGGCTCCGCCGCCGGAGGGCGCTGCCTGTGAGATCGAGATCGTCCTGTCTGACGCCGACCCTGCCGTGTTCATCGAAGCGCGGGGGACCATTATCCGGCCGGAGCCCGGCATCCTTGCCGTGCACCTCACCGAGCTCGACATCGAGAGCTACGATCATCTTCGCCGGCTCATCCTGAACAACGCCGAGGACCCCGACAGGGCGGAACAGGAATTCAACGCCCACTGGGGCATCCGAAAGCCCGCCTGATCGCCCTT
>JBAIYC010000271.1:0-3166 GCA_037916085.1 Nitrospirota bacterium
ATGGAGAAAATCCGGGATATACTAGGAGTAGGGCGGGAGGGGCCTTTGCCGTCCGCAGCACCGCGGGACCGGCAGGGCACCGGGTCGTCCCCGAAGGAGGGACACCATGAGACCGATCAAGGAACAAACAATACTGATAACGGGCTCCACGGACGGGCTGGGCAAGCTCGTTGCGCTCGATCTTGCGCGCCAAGGGGCAACGATCCTGCTGCACGGACGGAACCGGGCAAAGGGAAAAGCGGTTCTCACGGAGATAGGGGCTGGTACCGGCAACCGGCATCTCAGGTACTACAATGCAGACCTGGCCTCGCTTGCCGCGGTCAACCGGCTCGCCCGGGAGATCGCACGGGACCACAAGCGGCTCGATGTCCTGGTCAATAACGCGGGCGTCGGACCGAGATCGGCGGAGGCCCGGCGCGAGCTGTCCGCGGACGGCTATGAGCTTCGCTTCGCCGTAAACTACCTTTCTCACTTCCTGCTCACGCGCCGGCTACTGCCGCTGATCACGAGCTCGGCGCCGGCACGCATCATCAACGTTTCGTCGCGGGGCCAGCAGCCGATCGATTTCGACGATATCATGATGACACATGACTATGACGACCTGAGGGCATACCGCCGGAGCAAGCTGGCGCAGATCATGTTCACCTTCGACCTGGCGGAAGCGCTCAGGGAAAGCAACGTTACGGTGAACAGCCTCCACCCGGCGTCACTCATGAACACCAATATGGGGCTCAATGCGCGGTACTTCGGCTCCACCCTCACAACGGTGGAGCAGGGAGCGGAGGCCCTGGAACTGCTCATCACCTCGCCGGAGCTGGAAGGCGTGACCGCAGCGTACTTCAACGGAAAGGAACTTTCGCAAGCGCATGCGCAGGCCTACGATGTGGAGGTACGCCGGCGTCTGTGGGCTCTTAGCGAAGAGCTTACGGGTCTGCGGGCGCCGGGGCGGAAGAACATGAAGGGAAGCGGGGCGGGGACGTAGAAAAGGTCCCTGCCGGCGCTCGTCATTCTCTCTGGCCTGATCAGCTGGGCGGGTCAGGTGTCGCCGGTTGAGATCCTAGCGGTTTGTCCGTCAATGTAAGCACGAAGGCCCGGAAGCTCGCCCGGCCTTCGTGCTTACTCGCGCTGTTCGAATACGGCTTCAGGCCGCCTGCGGTTTCGCGATCGGCGGGGGAGCCACTTCGCGGTAATTGGCTACGCCCTGGGATTCAAGGAGACGCTGCATTGCAGCGGCGTCCAAGCCGGCCGGGACCTTGACGCCGGAATGGCAGGCGGTAAGGATCGTCTGGGCGAGGTCACGCGCGCTGAACTCGAGGATCTCCTGGACCGCTTCGGGCGATGCGCCCTCGAGCAGGAGCGGGCTTTCCTGGTACCACCCGTGTCCGCGCATTCCTTTCGGCCTCGCGGCTCCGTCGGCGTTCTTCGTCATGATCCCCCGCCGGAGGGCAAAGGAGGACACATCCGCCCGAAGCTGCTGCAGGCCCTTGAATGCTGCGTTTGAGCAGATGCCGGTCCTTCCCCAGATGATGGGGTTGAACTTGGGGAGGCTGAGGCCCATGAAGTAGACGTAGCTCCCCGGCGTCCCGGACTCACGGACAGAGATGGAGAAGAAATCATTCCTGTACTCCCATGATGCGATGGCTGCAGTACTCATGACGTGATACCTCCTTTAGGGTCTGAATCAATACCTGTATCATCCTGTTTGAACGGAAGTATAGCCGAAGTCCCCGCCCGATGCAAGCAAAAAAGAATGATTCTTATGTAAAATCCCGATTTGACATGTCCTGGCAATCGCCGGTGAAGCTTCGTTCGGGTCAGGAGAGAGGCCCCGTCAGCGGGGTCACGGCTCCAAGGGGGAAGCCGCCGCCCCCAGGAAGCTGCGATGAGCGGTCGGCCGGAGGCCGGCGGGAACGGGCTCTTCGGACGGCGCGTTTCTCTGATTGCCATTTCTGTGCAAATATTGTAATCTCATCGCACGTGGAACGCCCTTTAGCCTGGTCTACCCGTCGGACCCCAATGTCCCTGGACAGGCACTACGGAGCAGAGCATGAGCAAGAACCTTTCCCAGATAGTTACCGAACTCTTTGCGAAACCGATGGAGGGCAAGGAGCTTTTGTCCCAGGTCCAGCGTCTCGGGGATGAGATCCGCAAGGTAGCGCATAGCGACGACACGATGTCCGGAAAGTTCCTGGGTCTCCTGGAGTCTTTCCGGACAATCATTCCCGACGAGAAGCAGCGCTATCAGGCGGTTCTCCAGGCCCTGTCCACGACATCCAAGCTGGGCCGGCAGGAGATCATTCAGGCCATCAACAGTCAGCTTGTGGAACTGAAGATTGTCGAGAACGGTCTGATGCCCTCACAGCATTCCTGGCGCGATGCGCTCAAGGGCATGGAGTCCAGGGCGCTGCAGTTGAAGGGCGAGATGGAGCAGCTGCGGGCCCGTCTGGCGCAGCTTGAGGGCGAAGAGAAGGCGATCCAGGCGGGCATCGCGGCGCAGGAAAAGGACCTGGCGTCGGCCGAGAATACGGTGAAGGAGCTCTTTGCGAACATCGGAGCGGAGATCTCGTTGCTCAGCAAGAAGATTCTAGACTTGGCCGGTGAGACGCCGACTGCACCGCCGACCCCGCCCGTTGCGCAGCCGCCGCTCCCGGCAGCCCAGCCAGCCCCGAGTGCTCCGCAGCCGGCCGTGCGGCCGGAACCTGTGAAAGGTAGTGCTCCAGAGAAGAAGAAGGACGAAGAGAAGGTCGAGCTCAAGGTCACTTCTCCGCCGGCGGATACGAAATTCCAGAGAAAATGCCCCATGTGCGGGGGGCCTTTTAACCTGCTTCAGCTCGAGCAGAAGTGGCAGTGCTTCACCTGTGCATATGAAGAAACGGCGGATGAGGTCGAGAGTGCGGGCGAAGAGGAAGACGAAACGAAGAACGCACCAGAACCACCCATCGACCTAGAGGAACAGGGCGCCGCCTCGTCCGTTGCTGAACAGGCAGACTCAAACAAAGACCCCGCGGGACCGCAAAAGAGATCTTCCCCCGTCGGCAGCCAGCCGGGGACCAAGAAGAAACCCTGCCCGCTTTGCAAGAAGAAGATGGTCTGGCACCCGGCCGCAAAGGCCTGGCGGTGCCCGTCCTGCTACTATGAAAAGAGGGGCGCCTGAGAGACATCAATA